>DAIDTV010000198.1:0-269 GCA_027457005.1 Chloroflexota bacterium | reverse complement strand
GGGGCGGCGACGGGCCGCCCTGGCGGCCGGCGCGGCGCTCTGGGAGGCGCGGGCCCCCGAGGAGGACCGCGGCGCCGAAGCCCGCCCCGGCTAGCTGATCGTCAGGACGGGTGCCGACCGGGCCGCCCGCACGCTCATGCGCGCAGCGACCGTCCGGGCAAGCGCACGCATCGCATCCGCCGCGGGGCCACCGTCCCGCTGGGCAACGGCAGGGACCCCGGCATCGCCGCCCTGGCGCACTCGCACGTCGAGGGGGATCCCCCCGAAGT
>DAIDTV010000197.1 GCA_027457005.1 Chloroflexota bacterium | reverse complement strand
GGAGCCACCCGCCGGCGATGGCACGCGGGGGCGGAGGCCAGCGGGCGGGGACGCCGCGGCTGCGGGCTCCCCGGCCGGAGGCCCGGTCGGGACCTCGTCAGATGTAGGTGATCTCGTGGAAGTTCTCCACGAGATACTCGATGAGCCGCTGTCGTCCGTCCGCCAGCTCGCCACGGATTCCGGGCACCAGGCACCAGAGCTCGATCGCCGGCACCATCAGCTCACCGTCCGCGGTCCGGCCCAGCGTGGCCGGCGCGCCCCCTCCGGCGGCGAACACGCGTTCGAAGCCGACTTCGTCGATCCGCGTCGCGCGAAGGAAGTCGCGGATCACGCGGCGCACTCCGACCTGGATCGACTGGTCCCGCATCAGTTCCTTGGCCCAGGTGTCGACCTGATCGTCGGACTGCTCCTCGAGCCGTCGGCGGTACTCGGTCGGGTCCGGGGCGAGTCCGGTCGCGCCGCTCACTGGTCCTCCTCTCAGGATATCGGCCGGCATTATCGCACGGGCCCGGCCCGTGATGGACCGGCCGTGTCAACCGGCGCCGGTGGCCCGCTCGACGCGCCGGTACACCTCGATCATCCATTCCGCGATCCGCTCACCGGCCGTGTCGAGGCCCTGCAGCACCTGGCCCTCGAACTGCGCCGACACCTGCGCGTGCCCGCTGTGCGCCTCGATCGTGACCTCGCCGGCCTGCACGCGTCCCCAGCGCACCAGCCTGCCGGAGATGCGCGGCCCCTCCTGCGGGACGTTGACGCGCACGTTCAGGACGGCCAGCCCGGCCTCCGTTGCCAGCAGGACCTGGAACCGGGCGTATGGCTGATCGCCCCAGACCACGTGGCAGGCCGTTTCGGTCCCGGCACCCAGGACGCGTGACACGGGATCGATGAGCGCGACCAGCCGCTCGGTGAGGTGCCGTTCCCCCTCGGGTGTCGACCGCCAGTCGTCGAAACGCATTGGCCACATGGTGCCACGCCTCTCGGGCGCCGTGTTTGCGAGCGGCGTGCAAGCCGGAACACGTGCCCCGGAAACAGCGGTGGCGCGCTCGTCGACCTCAACGGGCACGTGGTCGGCATCCCGACGCTCGCCGCGTCCGATCCCCAGATGGGGGGTGCGGCGGCGGGCATCGGGTTCGCGATTCCGGGCAACATCGCCCGGGACCTGGCGAGCCAGATCATCCGGTACGGCAGGGTGATCGACTCGCACCGCGCGTTCCTCGGCATCGAGAGCGCCGACCTGTCGGCGGGCGGTGGCGCACTGGTCTATTCCACCGTGGCCGGGGGACCGGCCGCGAATGCCGGCCTGAAGGCAGGTGACATCATCACGGCGGTGGACGGGCAGCCCACGCCATCGGCGGGCGCCCTGGCGGCGGTTCTGGCGGGGCTCAAGCCGGGGCAGACGGTCCCGGTCGACGTCACGCACCAGGATGGAAGCCAGTCGACGGTGCGCGTGACCCTGGGCCAACTCCCGGGGTGAACGAAGAGACGGCTCCAGCGGCAGGAGCCGCGCGCGTACCCGCTGCCACCAGGTCGTGGAGCGGAGGGCTCCCTGGCGGGATCGTGCCTGGCGCCAGTCTGCCTCAGGCACGCACCCCGGCATCGCGCGGCTGTCGGACCTGATCGTCGCCACCTCCGCGCAGTCGCACCGGTCGGCCGAGAAACGCACCATAAGCGTCCGCGGTCGCGCGAAGTCCTGCCGAGAGTGAGTCTGGCAGGCGACTGAAGGGCGCGAGGTCGATCACGACCTCGCGCGCACTGCGGGTGCGCTGCCAGGTGCCCACGACCTCGCCGTCGGCCACGATTGTGGGCTTGAACATCCCATTGCCGCCCGGGACCACCGCCTGGCTGTGCGCGGGCGCAAGGGCCGCGCTGCGATCCCCGTAGCCCAGCAGGTACTCGTCGAACCCCGACAGGAGGTACACCTGGCCGACTGGTGGCGCCACGTCAAGTACCTCGGATGCGAGGTGGTAGGTCTCCCCATCGAGCTCGAGCGCCGTGAGCTGCGGTCCACAGAGGGCGTGCCCGCGGCGCACCTCACGGATGGTCAGACCGGACCAGCGGGCCAGATCCCGGATCGTGGCCGGTCCATGGCTCCGGAAGTAGCGCAGGGCAAGCTCGCCGAGCGCCGCGTCGTGCTCGAGGCGGCGCGGTGCCCGGACCCACTCGTCGAGGAGGGCGAACGTCCGCTGTCTGCCGTCGGGCGGACCGAGGACAAGCGTACCGGTCTGGGCGAGGTACCACAGCAGGTGGTAACCGCGCTGGCCACTGGTGCTGACCCCACCGGCGGCGATGGCTGCCAGGAGCGCGTCGCGGGCGAGGACGCGGCCGCCACCCAGCGCAGCGACGGCGGTCTCGCGGGCCCGCTCCAGGTCCGCGTCCGCGAGGCCGAGGTAGGCCCGGCGGGAAGGGGCCGAGCCGAGCACGCGAGGTGCCGTCAGCTCGAGCAGCCAGCCCAGGTCCTCGGCGGCGACGACGTGCAGGGTGCCCCGCAGTGGCCACGACCGCACGATGTCACCGGCGCGGAAGGCTGCATCCACCGTGGCTTCGCTGGATTGGTGCTGGCGCAGGCCCACCGACCACTTCACGCCCGGGAGATCCTGCGCCTGCAGCGCCAGCATCCAACGCACGATCTCGCCCGGCGTGGAGCACTCATGCCCGGTGATGCGCTGGGAGGCCAGGCGCAGGGCAGTCAGGCGTCGGCGACTGGGGGTGAACGCGGTCAATGGCACCGTATCAGTATCGACACCCGGCGACCCTGCGCCAGATCGCGCACGTGCGGGCCGGCCAGGCAGGGCCGGAAGCCCCGCATCCGGCGGCCGACTTCGTGGCCTTCGTCGCGTACGGGGTCGGGTTCCCCCTGTGGTGGGGCCGACGCGATCCGGCGGGGCTCGGTTTCACCCGCCACCGGCTGGGCCAGGCGCTGGGCTGGGGTGCCGTCGCCGGCATCGGCTGGGCCCTGTACACGTACGCCGCCTTCGGTGCGGGGTCGTCGCCGCCACCGCTCTGGCCGATCCAGGTCGTGATCGGCCTGCCGGTCTGGCTGCTCATCCTGAGTCCCTTCCAGGAGTTCTTCTTCCGCGGCGGGTTCCAGCCGCGGCTGCAGCTGGCGCTGGGCCGTTCGCCGGGGCTCGTCGTGACGGCCGTCGCCTTCACCCTCTGGCACGCCTTTCCCCCGCTCGAGGGGACGCTCACCGCGACGTTGCCGCTCAGCTCGTTGCTCGGGATCCACTCGACCCTGGGGTTCGGACTGCTCCTCGGGTACGTCTTCCAGCGCACCCAGAACATCGCGGCGCCCTGGCTGGCCCACGCCCTGGGCGGGATCGGCCTGGTGCTGATCGGCCAGATGACGTTCCTGCGGTGGGTGCCGTGATGAGACGGGGGCGGACCACCATCGAGTGAGTGGCGGTCGCTGGATGGAGAGTCGAAACCAGGATTGCCGCCTCAGCCGCCACCGGCGCGGTCACGGTGAGGCAGCTGACGTCCCGGAGCGGGCGGTGGCCGCGCGCGAGTCGTTGAGGCGGGCGCCTACGACGACCAGGCGCATGCGGGAACTGAGTCCGGGGTTCCGGCCTGGCCGCGCGGCATCGTCCCGCCAGTCCGGGGGCGACGGGCCTGGACGGGTGCCCGAGGGGCGTTGAGGGAAGTTGGCTCCGGCGGTAGGACTCGAACCTACGACCAAGCGGTTAACAGCCGCCCGCTCTACCGACTGAGCTACGCCGGATCGGCAACCCGGGGAGTATAGCGGACCGGCGCGCGCCGGGACCGGCACGGGGCCAGTCGAGCGCTCCAGTGGCGCCATGTCGGCCGCGCCCGCTGGCACCCGTCGCCCGCACTCCTGCCGGGCGTTCGCCGGCGCCGCCTGCGTCAGGGTGGGGTGAGCACCACGGGGTTGGTGTAGGCCCATGGCTCCCCGAAGCGCCGCGCCTCGAGCCGGTACGACCCGGGACCGGGCGCCTCGACCCGCAGGCTCCTTCCGGACCCGCGCGCGATTTCGGTCCCGTCCCTCAGCAGGCGGAGCGCGGCGTGGCGCGGACTGTGGACCCGCAGCTCGGCGCCGCCGGCCCACGCCAGCCACTCGCCCGGGCCGGCCT
>DAIDTV010000196.1 GCA_027457005.1 Chloroflexota bacterium | reverse complement strand
GACCCCGGCGCGACGGGGCACGGGACCGGGCGGTTCACCGCCGACGCCGTGCTCGCCTCCCGCGACGGGATCGACCCGGTGGAGGCCGCGCAGACGCTCGACCCGATCGAGCAGGAGATCCTGGGGCTGCTGCTGCGGCACCCGGAGCAGCGGGCCACGCTGGCGGGAGCGGTCGTGGCGGGCGCCGTGTCCCCCGCGACCGGCGCTCCCGGCTCGCCCGGTGCCACGTCGCCCGGTGGATTGACGCCCGAGATCCTCCTCACGACGCCCGCGCGGGAGCTGTGGCGGGCGCTGCTGGCGGCCGACGGGGACGCGCGCGCCGCCGATCCGACGGCGCCGGGAACCGCCCTCGGACCGTTCCTGGCCGGCCTGGACCCGGAGCTGGCGGCCATCGCCAGCGGCCTGGTCCTGCGTGCCGGTCCCTCCCTGACCGACGATCGCGTGGCTCGAGCGGTGGACCAGTGCCTGATCCGGCTCCAGCTGCGGCGCGTGGGCGAGGAACTCGACTTCCTGCGCGCGGACCTGGCCGAGCCCCAGGGCCGGCGGGAAACAGGCGGCGCGGGCGAGACGCTCGTCGAACGGATCCGGACTCTTGAACGCGAGCGTGCCGACCTGGATCGCCGGGCGGCCGCCTCGACCGTCCTGACACGAGCTCCAGTGAACAGCAACACCAGCAAGACCCCAGTGGGAGGACCCGCATGACCATGGACCCGTCAGACAAGGTGCTCGTGGCATCCGTGCTCGAGCGCGACCGCCGCCGCCGCGGCCTCGACGACGAGGTCGAGCCGAAGGACACCGAGGACGAGATCGAGATCGGACCCGAGCTCGCCGCCGCGGAGCTCGGCGTCGACGTCCCGGTGGAGGACAGCGAGCGGGTCCCGTGGCAGGAGCCGCCCGCGAAGCTCGAGGAGGAGGCCGAGGAGCCCACCCCCGAGGAGATCGAGGCGCTGTCGGCCGACATGATCGGCATCGACGACCCCGTCCGGATGTACCTGAAGGAGATCGGCAAGGTGCCGCTCCTGACGGCGGAGGAGGAGGTCGTCCTCGCCAAGTCGATCGAGCTGGGCGAACAGGTCGCCGAGGAGCCCTGGAAGGGCGTGCTGCAGCTCTGGGAGTGGACCCGGAACGACACCGAGCGGAAGACCCGGACGCTGCACCCGCAGCACCGGCTGCCGTACGGGCGGGAGAGCGACCGGATCGTCCGGGAGGCGTTCCGCCAGGCGGAGGCCGAGGGGCTGCTCGGGCAGCTCCCGGACCTCCACCTGGTCAAGGCGCAGCGCGAGGCGACCGGGGAGGGGACCAAGGCCCTGCTCAAGGAGGCCAAGGCGCGGGTCGCGGCGTACAACGAGGCGCCCGCGGCCGACCCGTTCACCGATCTCGTCGACTTCGCGTTCGTCTCGGTCCACAACGGAGACCTGGACTCGCGCGACAACCCCGGCCTGCGGGCCCTGTACGACTGGTCGCGCGAGGTCGGGCACGACTACCTGCGCCGCTGGATCGAGGCCGGCAACGACTCGGAGCTGCTGCTCGAGATGGGCTGGGATCCCACGGTCCCGATCGGCACCAAGCTGCGCGAGCGGCGCGGCGTGCTGGTCCGGATGGGCCGCGACGCCCGCGAGCAGCTCACCAGCGCGAACCTGCGGCTGGTGGTCTCGATCGCCAAGAAGTACATCGGTCGCGGCATGAGCTTCCTGGACCTCATCCAGGAGGGGAACATCGGCCTGATCCGCGCGGTCGAGAAGTTCGACTACGAGCGAGGCTTCAAGTTCTCGACCTATGCGACCTGGTGGATCCGACAGGCGATCTCACGTGCCGTGGCTGACCAGGCCCGAACCATCCGCATCCCCGTCCACATCGTCGAGACGATCAACCGCCTGATCCGCGTGTCGCGCGGCCTGCTGCAGGAGCTGGGACGCGAGCCGACGGTCGAGGAGATCGCCGACGCGATGTCCAAGGGCCAGGAGATCGTGGTCACGCCGGAGAAGGTCCGCGAGATCATCAAGGTCAGCCAGGAGCCCGTATCCCTCGAGACGCCGATCGGCGAGGAGGAGGACAGTCACTTGGGCGACTTCATCGAGGACCGCGCGGCCCTGGCGCCGGCCGAGGCGGCGTCGCACCAGCTCCTCAAGGAGCAGGTGGAGGCGGTGCTCGACTCGCTGACGGGTCGCGAGCGCCGGGTGCTCCAGCTGCGCTTCGGCCTGGAGGACGGGCGTGCCCGGACGCTCGAGGAGGTCGGCAAGGAGTTCAACGTGACCCGCGAGCGGATCCGCCAGATCGAGGCGAAGGCGCTGCGCAAGCTTCGCCATCCGAGTCGCTCGCGCAAGCTCAAGGACTACCTGGAGTAGGCCGGGATGCTTCGCGTTTCGTGTTCGGATCGGCGGGTGGACTTTCCGTGCCGCTGAACGCCTACGGCGTCCTGGCGACCTTCATGGCCGCCGGGACGCTCATCGGCTCCGCGATCGGCTGGCTGGTGGGGCCGCGGCGCTGGGCGGTCGTGATCGTGCCCGTGCTGGCCGCGATCACCTCGCTCGGCACGCTGGGGCACCGGCTCCGGATCGGGTTCGGTCCGACCGTGCCGCTCTTCGGGTTCGAGGTGCACCTCTTCTCGGACCTGGGGTTTGCCGCGCTGTTCGCGCTGGTGGCAGCGCTGGCGCAGCGGACCGTGGTGCGTGCGCTTCGTCGTCCGTCCGCGCCGGGCGGCGACGAGTCGCTCGCCGGCTGACGGGATTGGCCGGATGAGCGGGACGCGCGCCCGGGCGGGAGCGGACCGATCCCGCGCCACGGAGACTGCACAGCCTGGCGTCGCGGGCACGCCGACGATCTTCGCGCAGCCCCACCGGCGGTACAACCCGCTCCTGGACGAGTGGGTGCTGGTGTCGCCCGAGCGCACCCGGAGGCCCTGGCAGGGCCGCGAGGAGACACCCCCGCCGGAGCACCTGCCCGTCTACGACCCCGCCTGCTACCTGTGTCCGGGCAACGCGCGCGCCGGCGGCCAGCGGAACCCCGCCTACGACGGGACGTTCGTGTTCACCAACGACTTCGCCGCCCTGCGCCCCGACGTTTCACCCGAACGCGTGGAACGGGGCCTCCTGGTGGCGGAGGGGGAGCCGGGCACGTGCCGCGTGATCTGCTTCTCGCCCAGGCACGACCTGACCATGGCGCGGATGCGCCGGGATGAGGTGCGCCGGATCGTGGACGTGTGGGCGGACCAGACCGCCGAGCTGGGCGCGCAGTACCGCTGGGTGCAGGTGTTCGAGAACCGCGGCCAGACCATGGGCGCGTCCAACCCGCACCCCCACGGACAGATCTGGGCCGGCACCGCGCTCCCGGTCGAGGGCGCGCGCGAGGACGTGGCGCAGCGGGCGTGGCATGACGCGCACGGATCGCGGCTGCTGCTCGAGTACGGGTCGCAGGAGCACGGCGGGTCCCGCGTGGTGGGCGAGGACGACGACTGGCTGGTGCTCGTGCCGTTCTGGGCGGCGTGGCCGTTCGAGACGCTGGTGATCCCGAAGCGGCCGGTGGGGCGGCTGACGGAACTGGAAGACGGCCAGCGCGAGACGCTGGCCCGCGCGCTCATCGACCTGCTGGGCCGCTACGACGGCCTCTTCGGCGTCCCGTTCCCGTACTCGATGGGGTGGCACCAGGCGCCGTTCGATGCGGCGGCCCACGACCACTGGCAGCTGCACGCGCACTTCTACCCGCCGCTGCTCCGCTCCGCGACGGTGCGCAAGTTCATGGTCGGCTACGAGATGCTGGCCGAGACGCAGCGCGACCTGACCGCGGAGGACGCGGCGGCCCGGCTGCGCGCGGTGGACGCGGCGGCCGGGCGCCGGGAGACTCGGCCCCGAGAACGCTGAGGGGTCGAGTCGCCTACGCGGCGGCCAGCTGGCGGCTGGTGAGCGAGAGGCCGCTCGCGTCGTCGAAGAGGTGGACCCGGTCCATCGAGACCCGCAGGTCGAGCACGTCGCCGGGGCGCACGCGCGCCGACGAGCTGATCAGCGCGATGATCTCCTGTCCGCCGGCCGTCAGGTGGATCTGCTCCTCGTCGCCCAGGTACTCCACCACGTCCGCGGTGGCACGCAGCGTGGCGT
>DAIDTV010000195.1 GCA_027457005.1 Chloroflexota bacterium | reverse complement strand
GTTGAACGCCAACGTGCTGGAGTATTGGAGGATCACATCGTGGAGTCGCGGCCCCCGGCCGGTGGTCCCGCCGGCGCAGCGATCGGCCGGCCCGACGCCGGCTCGGCCCCGGCATCCGCCGGCCCCGGTTCCTCGACGCCTTCCGGCGCCTCGTGCTGGTCGGCGGCGGCCACCCAGCCTCGAGGCCCGTCCCCGGTTGCCAGTGCGGCGATGTCGAGCGGGATCATGCCCTCCGCCTCGTCGGCCAGGTCGGCGAAGGCGTCCTCGCCCGCGCCGGCGGCGTGCGCCTCGGCGTCCTCCGCGTCGTCGCGTGGCGGCTGGTAGCTGCGCCACGGCCGGAGAAGCCGGAACCCGTGGTGCGCGCCGAGGCGGTGCGAGCCCTCGTTGCCCGCGCCCGTCGCATACCGGACGCTGGTGGCTCCCTGCGCCCGAGCCCAGACGAGACACGCCCCGTGCAGCAGCCGCGCGACGCCCCGGTTGCGCACGCCCGGGTCCACCCGCAGGCCCTCGAGCCAGGCCTCGTCGGGGGACAGCATCGCCACGCGGGCGATGCCGATCGGGCGGTCGGGGTGAAGCGGGCGGCCGAACAGGTCGAGCTCACGGTGCACGTTGGGGGTCGCGACCAGCAGCACGCCGTCGGCCGCCTGGAGCCAGGATCCCCACACCGTCGGGATGTAGTCCCAGCCGTCCCACGTCGCGCGGGCGAAGTCGAGCACCGCGTGGGTGTCTCCCGGTCTCGCCCGGCGGACCGAGATGGCGAGGTCGGGCCGGCGCTCGGCGGGCTCCGCTCGCCAGGTCATGCCGGTGGCACGCTCATGGTCACCGCCCGTGCGCCGCTCAGCGCCGCTGCTGGCTGGCCAGCGCGACCGTCCACTGGTCCGTCTCGGTGCCCGGCCGGTAGCGGCTGTTGGCCGCCTTCAGCATCACGCCCGCGAATCCCGCGGCGCGCCAGCTGCGCATCCAGCCGTCCACCGGCGGACGCGTGTACGGCGAGAGGCGGACCAGCTCGCTGACCTCGACCAGCGAATCGAGGAGGCGCTTGCGCTCGAGCAGCGGGATGTCGAAGAGGTCCTGGCCGTCGACGCGGAGGAGATCCACGGCCACGAACGCCACCGGGCGAGGCTTGCCGTCGTCGATGGGTGGCGCGACATCCGGATCGACGCGATGCCCCATCACGATGTTGCCGCTGCGGCGTCCGATGGACACCAGCGCGACGTTCTCGCCGGGGCGCGTGGCCTGGTCCGTCAGGTAGCCATCGATGACCGCGTCCGCGGCGGCGACGGCGGCACGCAGCGCGGCGGTGACGGCCGGCTCGAGATCCGACGCGTCCTCGCCGTCGTCGTCCAGGATGGCGCACCAGGTCCCGCCGTCCGGCGTGGGCCGCGACCTGTCCAGGTGCACCAGCACCCGGGTCCCGCGCCAGAGCGGTTCGATCACCGGATCGGAGATCGGGCGCGCGCGCCGGCTCGGGCGGGCGTACTGGGGCCGCCAGGCGAGCGGGTCGGACGGGATATCCGCGACGTCGGACACCCCAGCATGCTACCCCCGCCCTGTATCATCCCGCGGATGGTCAGCGACGCGGTCGCCGGCGGCGCCGGTCTCGTTGCGCTCTCCCCGGCCGACGAGGCCCACAACCGCTCCCGGCTCGGCGTGTCGTCGTGGGCGCTGTACGACCTCGCCAACACCATCTTCAGCTTCAACATCATCAGCTACCTCGCGCCGCTCTGGGTGCTTGCCCTGTACGAACGACTGGGCCGCGGCCAGGGCGAGGCGAACCTGGTGTGGGGCGTGGCGGTCGGCATCTCGATGCTGCTGAACGCGCTGGTCTCGCCGGTCATGGGCGCGGTCTCCGACCGGGCGGGCGTCCGGAAGCCGTTCCTGTTCTTCTTCACCGTGCTGTGCATCCTGCCGACCGCGGGCGTGGGCCTGGTGGGCGACCCGCTGGGCTTCGACGTCCTCGGGATCTACTTCTGGTGGGGGCTGGCGGTCTTCGCGGTCGCGAACTTCGGCTACCAGGCGGCGCTGATCTACTACGACTCGATGCTCCCCGAGGTGAGCACGGCCGAGACGCGAGGCAGGGTGAGCGGCATCGGGGTGGGGCTGGGCTACGTGGGCACGATCGTGGGCGCGGTCGCGGTACGGGCCCTGGGGTTCCACGACGGGAAGCCGACCGAGTTCGGCTTCGTCCTCACCGCGGTCCTGTTCGCGATCATCGCGGTGCCCGTCTTCCTGGTTGTCCGCGAGCGGCGCGGCCGCACGGCCACGGCGCTCACCGAGATCGACCTGCGCGGGTCGTGGGCGCAGATCGCGCGGACGGCCCGGCATGCCTCGGAGTTCCACGGCCTCCTGCGGTTCCTCGTCGCGCGCCTGCTCTACACGGACCCCATCAACACGGTGATCCAGTTCATGGCCGTCTTCGCGACCGCCGCGGTGGGCTACTCCGACGCCGACGCACAGACCGTGCTGGTCCTCGTCACGGTGGTGGCGATCGTGATGAGCTTCGTGTGGGGCTTCGTGGTCGATCGGGTCGGGCCGAAGCGGACGCTGAGCACGGTGCTGCTGCTCTGGTGCGTGGCACTGTTGCTGGCGGCGAGCACGCTCGACAAGACCGTGTTCCTCCTGGTCGGCGGGCTGGCCGGGGCGGCACTGGGCGGCACGTGGGTGAGCGACCGCGTGTTCATGCTTCGCCTGTAGCCCCCGGAGATGGTCGGCGAGTTCTTCGGGCTCTACGGACTGGCCGGCAAGTTCAGCGCCGTGACCGGCCCGGTGATCTGGGGCATCACGCTGTTCGTGCTGGAGCCCTCGCTGGGGCGCGACGCCTACCGGTTCGCGGTGATCGCACAGCTCGGGCTGATGGTGGCCGGGTTCCTGGTGCTGCGCGGCGTGGCGGACCGGCCGCGGCCCGTCGAGCGAGCGGCGGAGGCGACCCCGGCGGCGTAGGCCGGGAGCGGACGCTCAGGCTGCTCAGGTCGCGGGGCGGTGCGACGGCATGGGCCGCCGTCGGCCCCGCAGGTCCCAGGCGGCCGCGCGTGCCGCCGTCCCCCTACGGCGGGTATCCCTCGGGGTGGGTCGCCAGCCAGCGCCACGCGGAGCCGATCATCTCCTCCAGGGTGCCGTGGCGCGGCGTCCAGCCGAGCAGATCGCGCGCCCGCGCATTCGCCGCGACGAGCGCGGGCGGATCTCCGGGGCGGCGTGCTCCCACCTGGTACGGGATGGGGCGACCCACGACCGATCCGGCCGCCCGGATGACCTCCAGCACGCTGAAGCCCGTCCCCGACCCGAGGTTGCACACGGTGAGGCCGTCGCGCGCGGGGGTCGGGTCCCCCCCGCCCGGTTCCGGGAGCCCGGCACCGGGACCGGACCCGGGGCTGCCGGTCGTCGGGTCAGGCCGGGCCGTCAGTTCCAGCGCGGCGAGGTGCGCGTCAGCCAGGTCCTCGATGTGGATGTAGTCGCGGATGCAGGTTCCATCGGGCGTCGGGTAGTCCGTGCCGAACACCGTGAGCTGGCGGCGACCGAGTGCCGCCGCCAGGACGTTCGGGACCAGGTGCGTCTCGGGATCGTGCTGCTCGCCGTTCCGCTCCGTCGCGCCGGCCACGTTGAAGTACCGCAGCGCGACGCCGCGCAGCCCGTACGCTCCGCCGTACCAGCGCATCGCCCCCTCGAAGGCGCGCTTCGTCTCGCCGTACGGGTTGATCGGGGCCGCCGGCGCGTCCTCCGGGATCGGCACCTCCTCGGGCGCTCCGTACACCGCGGCAGTCGACGAGAAGACGAGCCGCTCGACGCCCGCGCCGCGCATGGCGTCGAGAAGGCCGACCCCGCCGACCACGTTCTCGGTGTAGTACAGGGCCGGCTCCGACGCAGACTGCCCCACCAGCGATCGCGCCGCGCAGTGCAGCACGGCCTCGATCCGTTGCTCGCGCAGGAGCCGCTCCAGGCCGTCGCGGTCCCGCAGCGTGCGCTGGACCAGGCGCGCGCCGTCGACGACCGCAGAGCGGTGTCCGGTCACCAGCGAGTCGAGTACGGTGACGTCGTGCCCGGATGCGACCAGCCGCTCCACGGACACGCTGCCGACGTACCCGGCGCCCCCGGTGAC
>DAIDTV010000194.1 GCA_027457005.1 Chloroflexota bacterium | reverse complement strand
CACCGCGTTCTACCGCTACGGCCGCATGCTCAGCCGCAACGAGGTCGGCGCCGACCCCGACCAGTTCGCGCTCGCCCCCGACGCCTTCCACGCCGCCATGGAGGGGCGCCGCCGCCACTTCCCGCGCGGCCTGCGCGAGGAGGCCGAGCTCGTCGGTCACCACGTACCGCGGGCCGCGGATGCCATCGATCCGGACCGGCGTGAGTTCTCCGAGATCGACCAGCTCCGCGATCATTTCCTCGCGGCTGTGCCCGGGGAATTGCCCGGTCCCTGCCCGCGCGGGTGCCGTCCCATTCCAGAGTTCCGCGCTGCCCGTGCCTCCCAGCAGCCCGTGGCCGCGGAACCGCGACAGCAGCCGGTGCCGCACCTGCTCCGGCTCGGGCACTCGCTGCTCGAGCAGTGCCGGCGGGTACAGCCGCTCGACGAGGTCGTAGAGGCGGCGGTTGCCGTCGCGCCGCGCGAGGCCCAGGATGCCTGCCTCCGAGAGCGCCTCCAGCACCGCGCGCACGCGGCTGGTGGGCCCCCAGTACCAGTCGATGGCCGGTTCCCGCTCGAAGTCGAGCGACGACAGCGGGCCCTCCGCGCGGATCCGCTCGAGCACGGCCTCCACCGCGTCCGGGTGATCGGCGAAGATGCCCCCCTCGTGGAGCAGGGCGTGCCGGTCCCACGTGTGGCGGTACCAGGGCAGCTCGCGCGAGGGCAGGATGCTCAGCCCCTTGTTGAGCGCCTCGAACAGCAGCCGGCGCCGGTACAGGAGATCGTCGGTCCAGGCCGGCCGGTAGCCTGCGATGCGCGCGTGGAGCACCAGGTCGTGGTTGCGGCCGGCCACCGCGAGCGGATCGAACTGGACGGATCCGAGCCGGTCCACGACGGCCAGCACGCTCTCGGGCTCGGCCGGCAGCCCGCGCGGCGGCGCCAGGAAGTGACGCAGGACGAGGAAGCGGCGCGCGGCGGGCGCGGACACCGCGAAGGCGTCGGGCACGCGAGGATGGTAGCGCCACGCACGCCTGCCACGAATCCGCGGCCGGTCCGGCGCCGCTGCCGGCCCGACCGGCCCTCTTCCATATACTTGCCTCCGCATGGCCACCACCCGCGATTACTACGACATCCTCGGCGTGCCGCGCGGCGCGGCGGATGCCGAGATCAAGCGCGCGTTCCGGAAGCTCGCCCAGCAGTGGCACCCGGACGTCAACACCGATCCATCTGCCCAGGAACGCTTCAAGGAGATCAACGAGGCGTACCAGGTGCTGTCCGATCCGCAGCAGCGGCGCGCCTACGACATGTTCGGGCAGGCCGGCGTCGGGGGAGGCGGGCCGGAGGGCTTCGGACCGTTCGGCGGGTTCCAGGGCTTCGGCGACCTGTTCGACGCCTTCTTCGGCGGGGCCGCGCCGGGCGGCCAGGCCCGACGTGCCCGTCCGCCGTCCGGGTCGGACCTCCGGTACGACCTGCGCATCTCCTTCGAGGAGTCGATCCGCGGAGCCGAGAAGGAGATCGAGTTCAGCGCGCTCGACCGCTGTGCCACCTGCTCCGGAACCGGCGCCGAGCCGGGATCGGCGGCGGCCCGCTGTCCCCAGTGCAACGGCCAGGGCGAGATCCGCCAGGTCCGGAGCACGATGCTGGGGCAGATGGTCAATGTCACGGTCTGCCCGCGCTGTCGGGGGGAGGGGACCGTCGTCGAGACGCCGTGCCACGAATGTCGCGGCGAGGGCCGCATCCAGCGCAAGCGCAAGCTCCGGGTGGTGATCCCGGCGGGCATCGACGAGGGGCACCAGATGCGGCTCACGGGCGAGGGAGAAGCCGGTCCGCGGGGTGGCCCGGCAGGCAACCTGTACGTCGCGGTCCACGTCGAGGAGCATCCGGCCCTGCGGCGCGAGACCACCGAGCTGTTCTTCAACCTGCCGCTGTCGATCACCCAGGCCGCGCTGGGGGCCCGCGTCACCGTCCCGACCGCCGAGGGCGAGGAGGAGGTCGAGGTCAAGGCGGGCACGCAGCCGGGTGCCGAGATCCGGCTCCGGGGCCGCGGCGTGCCGCACCTGCGACGGCCCGGGGTGCGGGGCGACCTCCACATCCAGGTCGACGTGCAGGTCCCCACCCGGCTCTCGAAGCGGCAGCGGGAGCTGCTGGAGGCGCTGGCGGCCGAGTCGGGCGAGCGGCCGGCGCCGAGGTCGGGCGGCATCCTCGACAAGGTGAAGGACGCGATCAGCTGAGCGCGTCCGACTGGCTGGAGCTCGCCGTCGCCGCCGATCACGAGGCGGTCGAGGCGATCAGCGAGATCCTGGCGCGCGAGGCGCCGGGCGGCGTCAGCGTGGAGCCCGGGTTCGCGCTTCGCGACGAGGGGCTGGCGGCGAGCCTCGACACGGCGCGGCCCGTGCTGGTGCGCGCGTGGCTGCCCGGGGCCGGTCAGCCGGGCGCTGCCGACGCGGTCGAGCGGGTGCGCACGGCACTGGGCCACCTGCAGGCGTTCGAGCTGCGGCCGATCGGGGCGCTGCACACCGCGGTGGTCGGCGAGGCCGACTGGGCGGCGCAGGGACGCGCGCATTTTCCCGTGCTGCGGATCGGCGAGCGGTTCGTGGTCCGGCCCACGTGGCGTCGCTACCGGCGGCGTCCCGGGGACCTGGTCCTCGCGCTGGACCCGGGCGTGGCGTTCGGGACCGGGCTGCACCCGACCACGCGGCTCTGCCTGCTGGGGCTGGAGGCGTGGGGCGGCGAGGGCCGCGTGGCGGACGCGCGGGTGCTGGACGTCGGTTCGGGGTCGGGGATCCTGGCGCTGGGCGCCGCCCGGCTGGGGGCCGCCTCGGTGCTGGCGGTGGACACCGACCCGCTGGCCGTGGAGGCCACGCTGCACAACGCCCGGCGCAACCGGCTGGTCCGGCGGATCGTGGCTCGCCCGGGATCCGTGCCCACGGGTGAAGGACCCTTCGACCTCGTGCTCGCGAACCTCGTCGCATCGATCCTGGTCCCGCTGGCAGCCGGGCTGTTCGCGGAGGTGCGAGCCGGGGACGGAACGGCCGGATCGGGCGGGCGCCTGCTCGCGAGCGGGATCATCGCGGACCGCGAGCCGGAGGTCCGGCGCGCCTTCGCCGCGGCCGGCTTCCACGTGGTGGGGCGCCGGGACGAGGCCGACTGGGTCGCGCTGGAGGCCGAGCGGATCGACTGACGCGGCACCGCCCGGGCCCTGCCGTGCTTCCGGCCCTATGGCACACCGGAAGGGGACGTTGGGCGCTCATCGGCCGAGCGCCGGCCGGGGCACTCTTGGCGGCGGTGCGAACGTCGTGATGGCATGGCGTGCGGCCGACCGGCTGCGCGCGTTCAGCTCCTCCAGGGGTGAGTGATGGTTGACGTGATGGCCGGCGAGTTCGGCGCCGGGACGGCAGTGGACAAGGCCAGTGACGTGCTCGGCTACGGACGCCGTCCGCTCGACGCGCTGTTCCTGCCCCGGTCGGTGGCCGTGATCGGTGCCACCGAGAAGGCGGGCAGCGTGGGCCGGACGGTCCTCTGGAACCTGATCAGCAGCCCGTTCGGCGGCACCGTCTTCCCCATCAACCCGAAGCGCCCGAACATCCTGGGGCTGAAGGCGTACCCGAGCCTGGCGGCCGTGCCCGATCCCGTCGAGCTGGCGGTGATCGTCACCCCGCCGCAGACGGTCCCGGGCGTCATGGACGAATGCGTCGCCGCCGGCGTGAAGGGCGCCATCGTCATCTCGGCCGGCTTCAAGGAGACGGGCCCAGCCGGCGAGGAGCTGGAGCGGCAGGTGCTGGAGCGGGCGCGGCAGGGCGGCATCCGCGTCATCGGCCCCAACTGCCTCGGGGTCATGAACCCGGTGGGCGGTCTCAACGCGACCTTCGCGGCCGGCATCGCGCGTCCCGGCTCGGTGGGACTGATCAGCCAGAGCGGCGCGCTGCTGACCGCCATCCTCGACTGGAGCATGCGCGAGCAGGTGGGCTTCAGCTCGGTCGTCTCGCTCGGCTCCATGCTCGACGTCGGGTGGGGCGACGTGATCTACCACCTGGGCGACGACCCCAACACCGGCAGCATTGTCATCTACATGGAGACGGTGGGCGACGCTCGTGCCTTCCTCTCCGCCGCGCGCGAGGT
>DAIDTV010000193.1 GCA_027457005.1 Chloroflexota bacterium | reverse complement strand
GAGGTCACCTTGGCGGACCGGCAGCAGCACGTCCCCGGCGCGCAACGGCCGGCCATCGATGCCGCCGATCCCCGCCGGCACGCACGTGGAGGCAGATCCCAGGACCCGCCGCGCCGCGACTCCGCCGGCAAGTCCGAGGTACGCGCGCATGCCAGTGCGCGACCCGGCGAAGCGGACCTGCGATCCGGCCGGGAGGCGGTACACGGCGCCCGCCGGGAGGGGCCGACCGTCGTCCAGTTCGGCGCCGAGGTCGGCACCGGCGAGCGACACCGTGCAGGTCTCGATCGCCCGAAGCTGCGTCCCGCCCAGGGTGACCTCGACCGCGATCGCGTCCGGCGGGGCCTCGGCGAGCAGGTTGGCGACCACGCGCCCCCACGGGTCGCAGGCGCCGGACGGAGGCACGCCGAGGTGGGCGAGCCCCGGCCGGCCGCGGTCCTGGAGAGTGAGCAGCGGGCCGGCAGCGACGACTTCCAGCACGGCTCAGCGAGGCACGAACCGGACCCGGTCGCCGGGAGCCAGCAGCGCGGGAGGCTCGCGCTGGAGGTCCCACAGGAGCGCCTCCGTCCGTCCGATCAGGTGCCACCCGCCAGGGGTTGCGAAGGGGTAGATGCCGGTCTGGCGGCCGGCGATCGCGACGCTGCCGGCCGGAACCCGGACGCGTGGTGTGGCGCGGCGGGGGAGATCGAGCGGCGCCGGGACGACACCGAGGTACGGGAAGCCGGGCACGAACCCCAGCACGAGCACGCGGTACTCGACGCCGGCGTGGAGCGCCACCACGTGGTCCCCCGACAGGCCCGTGCGGGCAGCCACCTCCGCCAGGTCGGGCCCGTCGATGCCGCCGTATCGCACGGCGATCTCGTGGAGGACGCCGTCGGCGGCCGCCTCCGACCGGCCGGTCGCGTCCAGGACCTCCGCGAGGAGGGTCCGGAGTGCCTCCTCGGCGCAGCGATCCGGGTCGAACGGGACCAGCACGCTCCCGTGCCCGGGCACGGGAGCGTCGAGGCCCGGCACCGACGGGCGCCGGACCTCGAGTTCGGCCGCCGCGCGACGCGCCCACGCGTTGGTCCGGAGGTCGAGCTCGTCGGAGAAGGTGACGATCAGGGCCGCGTCGCCCAGTCGGTCGATGCGCGGCGGGTATCCCGCGGCGGGGTGATCATCCACCGACGGCTCGGGCCTCGATGCCGGCGGCGGCGAGGGCTCGCCGGACCGCGGCGGCGATGGCGGGTGCGCCGGGCGTGTCCCCGTGGATACAGATGGTGTCCGCCGGGACGAGGAGCGTGGATCCGTCCGCGGCTGTCACCCGCCCAGCGCGCGCGAGCGCGACCGCCTGGGCCGCGGCGGAGTCCGGGTCGTCGTTCAGCGCACCGGGCAGGTCGCGCGGGCGGAGGTGCCCATCCGCGTCGTAGACCCGGTCGGCGAACCCCTCCACCAGCGAGCGCAGGCCCAGGCCGGCGGCCGCGGCGAGGACGGCCGATCCCGGCGGCCCAACGATCCGGAGCCCCAGGTCGAGGCGGGCAACGGCGGTCGCGAACGCCCTCGCGGCCGTCGTGTCGGCGGCCACGTGGTGATAGAGCGCGCCGTGGGCCTTCACGTGCGTCAGGCGGCCGCCTTCCGCGTGGACCATCCCGGCGAGCGCGGCCACCTGGTAGAGAACGGCCGCCTCCAGCTCATCGGGCGCCATCGACATCGCGCGTCGCCCGAACCCCACCAGGTCCGGGAACCCGGGGTGCGCGCCGATCGACAGGCCGTTCTCGAGCGCCAGCCGCACCGTCCGCCGGATCGTGAGTGGGTCGCCGGCGTGGAACCCGCAGGCGACGTTGACGGAGGTGAGGTGCGGCATCAGGGCGGCGTCGGCGCCCATCTGCCAGGGGCCCAGGCTCTCGCCCACGTCCGCGTTCAGGTCGATCCGGGTGGCCACGGGGTCATCCTACGCGCGCCGCGGTGCCGGGTCGGGCTCGCGCGTTTCGAACGGGTAGCGGAGGCCGACCTGGCGCCGGATCTCGTCCAGCGTCTCCATGATCGCGACCGACTCGTCGAGCGGCATCGTGGGGCTCTCGACGAGCCCCGCACGCAGGCAGCGGCCGACCTCGACCGCCTCGTGGTTCCACCCGTGGCCGGGGTCGCTCGCCCGGATCTCCTCGACCACCTCGCCACCGGGGTTGGTGCCTCGCACCAGCCGCACCGACGAGGGATCGAAGAGGGGGCCGGACAGCTCGAGCCGACCCCGGCTTCCCGCTACCACCGCGCCGCCCGGCGTGTCCACCTCGAGCGTGGTGTTCAGCACGGCGTGGGCGCCGTTCTCGTAGCGCAGGATCACCGAGGTCTGCGCATCGACGGCAGTGGCGGTCGGGGTGGCCACGGCAGTGACCGACCGCGGGGGACCGAGCACGAACGACGCAAAGGAGACGGGGTACACGCCCAGGTCGAGCAGCGCCCCGCCGCCCAGCCCGGGCGCGAACAGCCGGCTCTCCGGGTCGGGATGCATCCGGATGCCCAGGTCCGCATGGACCGTCCGGACCTCGCCGAGGACGCCGCTGTCGAGGATCTCGCGGACGCGGGCCATGCTCGGCAGGAAGCGCGTCCACATCGCCTCCATCAGGAACCGCCCCTTGCCGCGAGCGCTGGCCACCAGCTCCCGCGCCTCCGCCGCGGTGACCGTGAAGGGTTTCTCGCACAGCACCGCCCTGCCGGCCTCCAGGGCCGCCAGTGCCCAGGCGTGATGAGCCGGGTGGGGCAGCGCCACGTACACCACGTCGACCGCGGGGTCCTCCACCAGCGCCCGGTAGCCGGTGTGGCGCACCGGGATGCGGAAACGCTCGGCGAAGGCATCCGCCGCCGCGCCGCTCCTGGACCCCACCGCACGCAGCTCCGCATCCGGTACCCGGGCCAGGTCCGTCGCGAACTTCGACGCGATCACCCCCGTGCCGAGGATGCCCCAGCGAACGGGTCGGCGCGAAGCTCCAGGCATGAATGCTCCTCAGGCGCGATCGGGATGCGCGGGTTCGGTGGCGAAGGCTGCGATCCGCACCGGGAGTCGCCGCGGGCCCCACCGGCCGGCAGGTCCGGCAAACACGCCGGGGATCTGCACGCCGCACGCGCCGCAGCGGCCATCGTCGCTCAGGTGGTACGCGCCGATCTCGTACCAGTCCCGCTCGACGAGGAGCGCGCCGCAGGCATGGCACCTGGTCGACTGCCCGCTGCGGTCCTGTACGTTGCCGGTGTAGGCGTAGTGGATCCCGTTGGCCATGGCGATGCCGCGCGCCCTGGTCAGGGTTGCCGGCGGCGTGGGCGGCGCGTCGAGCAGCCGGTAGTCGGGATGGAAGGCGGTGAAGTGCAGCGGCACCTCCGGCCCGAGCTCGTCGACCACCCAGCGGGTCAGCCGATCGACCTCCTCGTCCGAATCGTTGTAGCCGGGGATCAGCAAGGTCGTGATCTCCACCCAGACGCGGGTCTCGTGCACGAGGTAGCGCAGCGTATCGAGCACGGGCTCCAGCCTGCCGGCGCAGAGGTCCGCATAGAAGGACTCCGTGAAGCCCTTGAGATCCACGTTGGCGGCGTCGATGTGACGGTAGAAGTCCGCCCTCGGGCCCGGGTTCATGTAGCCGGCGGTCACGGCCACGGCCCTGATCCCGAGGGCATGGCATGCATCGGCCACGTCCATCGCGTATTCGGCGAAGATGACGGGGTCGTTGTAGGTGAAGGCGACGGAGGCGCAGCCAAGCCGCCGGGCGGCCCGGGCGATGGCCCCCGGCGCGGCGGCATCGGCGAGCGTGTCGATCTCGCGTGACTTCGAGATGTCCCAGTTCTGGCAGAACCGGCAGGCCAGGTTGCAGCCGGCCGTGCCGAACGAGAGCACCGCGGATCCCGGGAGGAAGTGGTTCAGTGGCTTCTTCTCGATCGGATCGACGCAGAACCCCGACGAGCGCCCGTAGCTGGTGAGGACGATCGCGTCGTCATGGCGGGCGCGGACGAAGCACAGGCCGCGCTGGCCCTCGTGCAGCCGGCACTCGCGCGGACAGAGGTCGCACTGCACCCGGCCGTCGTCCAGGCGGTGCCAGTAGGTGGGCGGGACCGTGAAGGGATCCACGGAGCGAACCCCAGGGCCGGTG
>DAIDTV010000192.1:2087-4123 GCA_027457005.1 Chloroflexota bacterium | reverse complement strand
CCGCATCGGCGACCACCGCAGCCAGGTCGAGCGGCTCGAGGTGGACGGCATCCGGATCGGCCCGCGAAGCCGACAGGGACAGCAGCCCGGCGACCAGCCGGCTCAACCGGTCGGCCTCCGCCACGATCCCGGTCACCAGCGACGCGCCCTCCTCCCGCACCAGTCCCTCCCGCTGCAGCACCTCGCCGGACGCGTGGATGATCGCCGCGGGCGTGCGCAGCTCGTGGGACGCCGAGGCCACGAACCGCCGCTCGGTGGCGAAGGCGGCGCGGATCGGCACCAGGGCGCGACCGGTCAGGAGCAGAGCCAGCAGCGCCGCGCAGGCGAGCCCGGCCAGCCCGACGAGGGCGATCGTCCGTGCCAGGTCGGCCGTCTGCTGATCGTGGAGGGTCAGGATCAGCCCCGCCTGGACCGCGCCGACGGCGTGGCCTCCGTCGGAGGGGCGGATCGCGAGCGTGAGGAGGCGAACCGGGAGCCCGCCGGCAGTGACGGTGCGCAGGTCCGAGCCGCCGGACATGGCGGCGGATAGTGCGGCCACGTCGGGCAGTCCGCGCAGGCGGACACTGCGTGGGTTCTGCACGACCTTCCCCGCCGGGTCCAACACCAGCGCGAACGTGTCGGACGACCCGACCGGCTCGTCGCTGGTCTCCGCCTCGCTTTCGCCGCCGGCCGGGCCGGGGAGCTGTCCCTCCAGCGACGCGAGCACGCCCTGCGCCGACGACCGCAGGGCCGCGTCCGTCGCGCCGTCCAGCTGGGCCAGGGCCACCACCATGGTGGCGACCCCCATGGCCACCAGCAGGGCCGCGCGCAGGCCGAGCGTCAGCAGTGCCAGGCGCCGCCGCGTGGACGCGATCAGCCGCTCGGTCGGATCGGGCATGCGTCAGTCCCCGGCGTCGAGCGTGTATCCGACGCCGCGGACCGTGCGGAGCCGGCGGCCGCGACCGACCGTCGCCAGCTTGCGCCGCAGGTAGGAGACGTAGAGATCGACCACGTTCGAGTAGACGTCGGGTTCGGCGCCCCAGACGGCGTCCAGGATCTGGCGGCGGCTCAGCACGTGACCCGTGTTCCGGATCAGGAACGCGAGGAGGGCGAACTCGCGCGCGGTGAGCTCGACGGTCGTGCCGGCCACGCGCGCCACGTGGCGCTGCTCGTCGAGCTCGATGTCGCCCGCGGTCAGCCACTCCCGCACCGGTACCACGGCCCTCCGGCCCAGCGCGCGAAGCCGTGCCAGCAATTCCGAGAACGCGAACGGCTTGGCCAGGTAGTCGTCTGCCCCGGCGTCGAGGCCCGCGACGCGTTGCTCGACGGACCCGAGGGCGGTCAGCATCAGGACCGGCGTCGTGTCGCCCCGGGACCGAAGGAGCTGGAGGACCTCCGTGCCGTCGAGGTCCGGGAGCATCCGGTCGAGCACGATGGCGTCGTACGTTCCCGTCTTCGCGAAGGCCAGCCCGCCCACACCATCCTCGGCGAGATCGACCACGTGGCGCTCGGCGAGCAGCACGCGGCGGATCAGCTCGCCCATGCGGGGCTCGTCCTCGACGACCAGGACACGCATTCCCGCAATGCTTGTGGTGTTCGCGCCTCGCGTCAACGTGCGTCTGGCCCTGGGCGGGCCGCGGCGGTCATGCGTGGAGCGAGACCGGAAGCGAAAGAGGCGCACCTCACGCCGCTGCCAGCAGCGCGTCGACACCCGCTCGGGCGCCGTCAGGGTCCCGGTAGAAGGTGGCGTCAACCAGGGCATAACGGGCCCATTCGGCGGGAAGTCGGTCGACGCGGAAGATGGCGGCGTTGGGGCAGGCCTGCTCGCACGAGCCGCAGTCGATGCAGCCGTCGGGGTCGATGTACAACTCGCGATCGATGGCGGGTCGGCGCTGATGCAGTCGACCGGGCAGACGGCGACGCAGGACTGGTCCATGTGGTCGATGCAGGGTTCGGCGATGACGTAGGCCACGGGATCCTCCTGGCGCGTTGGTCCGCTGCCCAGTACGAGCCACGTTTCGTCCAGTTCGTTTCACCGGCTCGGGGTTGGGCCACGG
>DAIDTV010000192.1:0-2077 GCA_027457005.1 Chloroflexota bacterium | reverse complement strand
ACTAGAAGCTGCGCTCCCCGCGTGGCTCGGCGACGGGGCGAGCGAGGCCGGTTCGTGGTGTGGCCATCGCGGGGGCGCGCGGTGGTGCGGGCCTCCCGGCCGTGTCCGGCCGGGCGCTCGGGATGAGACCGGGACGGGTCCCGGCGCGCCGCTCCGCGATGGCCGTGACCAGGCGGTAGGCGAAGAGGAAGACGACGGCAGCGACTGGTACGAGATAGGCCCAGGTGGCCCAGGGCGCGGCGGTATCCGAGCCGGACGCGATGCCGTGGGCGGTGACGCCGGCGAAGGCCAGGAACGTGAGGTAGTGGATGAGCCGCCAGGCACGCTGCCCGATCTGGCGGCGCACGTAGAAGCTGCCGGTGACGATGGCCACGACGTAGAAGGCGAGCTGACCGACAGCGACTGCGGCCGGCGCGTACGGCGACGCGAACGGGACCGCGATCGCGACAGGCGTGAATGCGTACGTGTGGTCGCCGAGCAGCAGGAGCCCGTGCAGGCCGGACAGCGCCAGGCCGACCAGGGCGAGGTCCTTGTGCAGGGCGAAGCTGACGGGGCGGTGCGCGATCGCATCCAGGAGCTTCGTCGAGAGCAGCAGGCCGTAGATGACCGATCCGGCGATCGCGAAGTAGGCGAGGAATCCGGTGGCGCGCGCAACGTACCAGGCGAGCTTCCCGGGTGCCAGGGCCGCCGTCGCACCGAGCGCACGCAGCGCGTCCGGGAACGTCGCACCGATGACGATCCCTAGGATCGCCGAGACGGCCAGCCACGCGGCCAGGCGGACCGGACGTGGAAGGCCGCGGTAGACCGGGCCTCGCCGGACGGGCCGGGGCCCGGCCTGCGGCGTGCGCGGGTCGGACCGCGAGGGAACCTGGTTCCGGGTCATCGGGGGTCGCTCATTCCGCCAGCAGACCCAGGGTCTGGGGCAGCGCCAGTGTCTCGCCTCGCTCGGTCAGGATGACCGCTCCATGCACCCCGGCTCGCTCGAGCAGCGCGAGGCCCTCCGCCGATCCGCCGATGACGGCTGCCTTCGCCAGTGCCTCGGCGCGCAGGGCGGAGCCGCAGACGACCGTGGCCTGCACGACGTCGGTGACCGCAGGAGCGCCGGTGCGCGGGTCGATGAGGTGGTGACGGACGCAGTCGCCCTGTTGCCAGCGATGGACCGACGTGCCCGACGTCGCCACGCCCCAGCGGACGGGCCAGCCGTTGCGCGGAGCGGAGAGATGGAGGATCGCCAGTGAGGCCCCGTCGGTGCGTGGGTCGTCGACGGCGACTGCCCAGAGCCGTCCCGGAGCGCAGCGCACCGCGAGGTCGCCATCGGCGTCGACCACGGCGCTCGGCCACGAGGGCAGCAACTCGATGGCGCGATCGGCCAGCCAGCCCTTGGCGACGCCGCCGAGATCGAACCGGAGGCCCGGGGGGCGGTGGACCACCGCCGTCCGGCGGGGGCCGGAGGTAAGCGACCACCGGCGGGGTTCCGTGACGCGCGGGGCCGCGGAGGGCAACCGTTCGGCGGCCAGGCGGGCATCGAGGAGGGTGATGTCAGCCAGGCCCTCGCTCGTTTCGGCCGCCTCCGCCCCGGCGCGCAGGGCAGCCGCCAGCGTGGGGCCGACGGTCACGCTGCGCAGCTGGGCGGCATTCAGAGCGGACAGTTCGGACATCTCGAGGTGCCGGCTCAGCCGGTCGGCCCACCGACCCACCCGCGCAAGGACCCGCCGGGCATCACGCCGGGCACGCGCTTCCCCTGGCGCTGCGGCGAGGTGCACCGCCAGGCGACCGCCCATCGCGGTGGTCGCCACCGAGACCGGGACGATCGCGGCCGGCGGCACCTGGCGCTTCGCACGGGCGATCCGGACCATCCGGTCGCCGGCGATCATGGGAGCACCGATCACGGGAGCACCTTGCCGGACTGCGTCGTCCGCACCACTACCGTCTGCTGGGCCGGAGCGGGCACCCTGGTCACGATGGTGATCGGCTTCGGGGCCTTCGCGTCGATCACGGTGGCGCCGGGCGGCGGGACCTGCCCCGGTGCGAGCTGGACGTACCGGATCGGACGTTGCTGCGTGCCCGTCGCCACGCC
>DAIDTV010000191.1 GCA_027457005.1 Chloroflexota bacterium | reverse complement strand
TCCCCCGGGCGGCCGGGAAGTACGTTCCGCCATGGAAGGGCCGTCCGTCCGGCGTCAGGAAGACGCTCATCGGCCAGCCCCCCTGGCCGGTCATGGCCTGGACCGCGGTCATGTAGATCGCATCCAGGTCGGGCCGCTCCTCGCGGTCCACCTTGACGCACACGAACCCCGAGTTCATCCGTGCCGCGGTCGCCTCATCCTGGAACGATTCGCGTTCCATGACGTGGCACCAGTGGCACGCCGCATAGCCGATCGAGAGGAAGATGGGGCGGTCCTCGGCACGGGCACGCGCCAGCGCATCCGGTCCCCATGGGTACCAGTCGACCGGATTGTGCGCGTGCTGCAGCAGGTAGGGGCTCGTCTCGCCCGCGAGTCGGTTCATCGCCGTTTCGCGCGCATCGTAGCCCGAGCATGCACGAGCCGGGAAGGCGGACGGGCGCGGGAGGGGGACCGCGCCCGTCCGGCCGGGACCATGCGCAGAGAACGGCGGGTCCGCTCACCCGGAGTGCAGGGCCGGGTGCGGGCATCGAACTCGGCCGCGATCCCGCTGGGCGGAGCCGCGGCATCCGGGGCGCGTCAGGCGACCGCCACGGCCTCGGGCTCCGGAGCGTCCTCGTCGTCGGACTCGGCATCCGGGGCCGTCCCCAGCGCCTCGGCCTGGGCCTCCAGGGCCTCGGCCGCGGATTCCGCCGCGTAGTCCTTCTTACGGCGTCCGGAGAGCATCTCGACGGAGCCGGCGATGATCTCGGTCTTCCAGTGCCGGATCTTCTTGTCGTCCTCCCACTGGCGGGTCTGGATGCGACCCTCGACCGCCACCAGCTGGCCCTTCCCGAGATACTGCGAGCAGATCTCCGCGAGACGATCCCACGTCACCACGTTGTGAAATTCAGCCTTCTCCGTCCCCCCGCGGTAGTCGTGGGTCGCGATCGCGAACTGCGTGACCGTCCTGCCATTCGCGAGCGACCGCAGCTCCGGGTCCCTGGTGAGCCGGCCCGTGAGCATCACTCGGTTCATGCCTGACCTCCTGGGGCGCGACGTGGCGCCGTGTATCCGGGCGGGCGGCGGGCGAAGCGGCGGGATATCGGCGAGATCGGCGCCCCTCGCGGAGGCGACATCGCGAACCGATGTCCCTGATCCTACGCGGGCCCCCTTTGCGCGCCCTTCACCGACGCTCTACGCCGGCTCTCCGGGGCGCCGTCCGCCGCCGGCGCTCTGCGCAGGCTCTCCGCGGGGCAGCCCCTCGCCGTGGGCACGCGCCGCTCCCTGCGACGGCGGCGTCCGGAACAGTTCCCGCCTGGGGAGCCCGGTCTCGGCCGCGACTCGGCGCGCGGCCTGCGGTCGGGTCAGGCCGCCCCGCACCAGGGCGTCCACGCGGGCGCGCGCGGCCGGGAGTGTCGCATCGCCGGCGGGCGCAGTACCACCCGGCGCGTCGCGTGACCCCCCATGGGATGTGCCGCCCCCCGCTCGACCCGCGACCACGAGCGCGACCTCGCCGCGTGGCGGGTCCGCCTCGGCCGAGGCCAGCAACTCCTCGAGGGATCCGCGGCGGATCTCCTCGTGGAGCTTGGTCAGCTCCCGACAGAGCGCGGCCGCCCGTGTCGCACCGCATGCCCCGGCGAGATCCCGCAGCGTGCCGGCGACCCTCCCGGGCGCCTCGTAGAGCACCGTGGACCGCTCGTCCCCGCCGATCCGCGCCAGCCGGTCGCGGCGCTCGCGGCCGGAGCGTGGGAGGAATCCCTCGAACGCCCAGCGTGGCGCCGGGATCCCGCTCGCGACCAGCGCGGCGAGCGCCGCCGAGGCCCCCGGCACGGGCACCACGCGCCCGCCGGCCGCCGCCCACCGCTCGACCAGCCCTCCGCCCGGATCGCTGACCAGCGGCGTGCCCGCGTCGGTGACGAGCGCGAGGTCGAGCCCGCGGCCGAGATGCTCGAGCAGCTCGGGTTCCCTGCGCGCCGCGTTCCTGGCGTGGTAGCTCGTCAGCTTCGTGCCGATCCCGTGACGGGCCCAGAGCCGGCGCGTCATCCGGGTGTCCTCCGCGGCAACCAGGGGCACCGACCGGAGCACCTCGATCGCCCGCAGCGTGATGTCGCCCAGGTTGCCGATGGGCGTCGACACGACGTAGAGCGTCCCGCCCGCACCGGGCCCGGGCGGCATCAGGTGCCCGGGGCCGGTCGCCGCCGCGGATACAGGTAATCGACGCCGGAGGTCCGCGGCCCGAGCTTGGCGATCGGCGGCACCTGTCGCTTGAACTCGGCCCCCGCCACCATCCGCGCCACCCGCTCCACGAAACGCGGATCGAAGCCGCGCTCTGCGAGCTCTTCCGCCGAGCGCCGGCGGTCCACCATCCAGTACAGCAGCCGGTCCAGGTCCGCGTAGCTGAAGCCGACGTCCGCCTCGTCCGTCTGCCCGGGCCACAGATCGGCCGACGGCGGCTTCGCGATGATCCGCTCCGGCACCCCCAGGTCGACCGCCACCTGCCGGACCTGGCTCTTGTAGAGGTCGCCGACCGGGTCGAACGCGCACGCGTCGTCCCCGAAGTGCGTGGTGTACCCGATGAGCACTTCGGTCTTGTTGCCGGTTCCGACCACGAGGCCACCCCACGCGGCGGACAGGTCGTACAGCACGGCCATCCGCGCGCGGGCCATGAAGTTCCCTCGACGCAGGCTGGAGGCACGTGCCGCGTCCGGCCCCAGCGCGCCCGGCTCGAACCGCGCGCCCTCCCCGCGATCGCCGTCCGCGTTGCCGGCGGCCGGGGAGACGCCGAGGGCGCGCCCGAAGTACCCGTCGACGATCGGCGAGATGTCGACCACGCGGCTGGCGCACCCGAGGTGCTCCACGACCGCCTGCGCGTCCTCCAGCGATTCCGAGGAAGACGTGCGGTAGGGCATCAGCACGCACAGCAGGCGCTGGGGGCCAATCGCCTCGGCCGTCAGGAACGCGACCACGGCCGAGTCGATGCCCCCGGAGAGTCCGAGCACGGCCCGCTCGAAGCCGGCCTGGCGCAGCTGCCCCCGGACGAAGCCGACCATGATCCGCCGGGCGACGCGGGTGTCGATCGCGAGTTCCGACGGCAGCTCGAACAGCTCCGTCATGGCCGCCACGCCGCCGCATGGTGAGCGGCCCGCGTCACGCCGTGCGGCGCGCCTCGCCTCACGCCGGCCCCTCGCCGGCCCGCTCGCGCAGGATCCGCTCCAGCTGGCGGCGCACCATCTCGGGCCGCTCATCGCGCAGCACCGGCAGGACGATGCGCTCCCGGCGGAGGTCGGCCAGGTCGATCTCGGCGACGAACACCCCCTCGTCGTGCAGCGGCGCCTGGAACACGGGTTCCCCGTCCGGGCCGATCACCTCGCTGCCGCCCCAGAACGTGACCGACTCGTCGACGCCGACCCGGTTGCAGAACACCACGAAGCTGGTGGTCAGCATCGCATAGGTCCGCATCAGGGTCCGCCAGCTGGTGGCCGTGCCGAGGCCGACCTCGTTCACCGCGGCCACGTCGCGGCCCGGCGACGAGGAGACGTTCACCAGGACCTGCGCTCCGTCGAGCGCCAGCAGCAGCGGGACGGTGAGGTGCCAGAAGTCCTCGCAGACCGCAAGCCCGACCGGAGTGCCGAGCCGGCTGGGCGTGGCGCGCAGGATCTGCCCGGCGGCGAAGAACCGCCGCTCATCGAAGAGCCCATAGGTGGGCAGGTAGACCTTGCGGTGCACGTGCCGGATCGCCCCGTCCTCCAGCAGCGCGGCCGCGATGTAGAGCCGGTGGTCGGGGGCCTCCTCCACGAACGACACGACCGCCGAACACCCGTCCGTCCCAGCGGCGAGCGCGGACAGGCGGGGATCGTCGAGCCGCATCGCCACCTCGGCGCTGAGGTCCTGCAGCTGGTACCCGGTCAGGCCGAGCTCGGGGAACACCACCAGGTCGGCGCCGTCCGCGCGGGCACGGGCCAGCACCTCGCGGTGGATGGCGAGGTTCTCGTCGAGGCGGCCCAGGCGGGGCGCGAGCTGGGCGAGCGCGATCCGGCGGCGCTGCATGGGGCGAGTCTAGCGATTCGTGCGGATCGGCCGCGGATGGTACGCGCCGCCGGGGGCGGATCTCGTGGGGGTGCCGGCGGTCGATGCGGGCCGGAGATGCCGGAGGCGGACCTCAGG
>DAIDTV010000190.1 GCA_027457005.1 Chloroflexota bacterium | reverse complement strand
GGGAGGCGTGCCCGACCTGACCGTCGGCGCGCTCGACGCGGTGGCCCTCGCGGCGGGCCCCCACCTGCTGCCGGCGCTCGATCCGCTGGCAAACCTGGCGCGCCCCCACGGGCTGCCCTGGATCGCGGCCCGTCTCCGCGCACCCGGGGGCTGCCCCTGGGACCGCGAGCAGGATCACCGGTCGCTGCGCCCGTTCCTCCTCGAGGAGGCCTACGAGGTGTACGACGCGCTCGAGCACGGCGCCTCGCCCCACCTGGCCGAGGAGCTCGGCGACCTCCTCCTCCAGATCGTGCTCCACGCCCAGATCGGGGCCGAGGAAGGGCTCTTCGACCTCGACGACGTGTACCGGCACATCGGGGCCAAGATCGTGCGGCGCCACCCTCACGTGTTCGCCGACGCGCAGGCCGCCACGGCCGGGGACGTGATCCAGAACTGGGAGCGCATCAAGGCGGCGGAGCGCGCCGCGCGCGGCGGCGGGCCGGGCGACGGAGATACGCGCGCCGTGCCGGCACTTCCCGCCGCGTTCGCCGGGCTTGCCCGCTCGCTGCCGGCCCTGGCGTACTCGCAGGAGATGCAGGGCCGCGCCTCGGCGCTCGGCTACGACTGGCCCGACGTCGAGGGCGTCATCGAGAAGCTCGAGGAAGAGGCCGTGGAGCTGCTGGAGGCGCAGACGGACGCAGAGCGCGCCGAGGAGTTCGGGGACCTGCTGCTGGTCCTGGTGAACCTGGGGCGCAAGCTCGGCGTGGACGCGGAGTCCGCGCTGCGTGCCGGCAACGCCAAGTTCGCGCGCCGCTTCGCGCTCGTCGAGCGGTTCGCGGAGGAGCGCGGACGCGCCCTCGATACGATGACCTTCGAGGAGCTCGACGAGCTCTGGGACAGAGCCAAGGCCGTGGAGCGCACGACCGCAACCGGGGAGGAACACGCATGAGCATCGGCGCCGCGCCGTATCGCCACGACGGCCGGCTGCCCGGCCAGCTGCGTCCCGTGACCCTGCAGCTGGGCGTGCAGAAGTGGGCCGAGGGATCGTGCCTCATCCGCGTCGGCGACACCCACGTGGTGTGCGCGGCGACGATGGAGGACCGGACCGCGCCGCACCTGCGGGGCAAGGGCCTCGGCTGGGTCACCGCCGAGTACTCGATGCTCCCCCGCGCGACCTCCGAGCGGACGCCGCGCGAGGCGGTGAAGGGCCGCCAGGGCGGGCGCACCCAGGAGATCCAGCGACTGATCGGCCGCTCGCTGCGGGGCGTGGTCGACCTCGCGAAACTCGGCGAGCGCTCGGTGGCGATCGACTGCGACGTGCTGCAGGCGGACGGGGGCACGCGCACCGCGTCGATCACGGGGGGGTACGTGGCGCTGGTGCTGGCACTGCGCAGCCGGGGGCTGGAGGGCGCGCTGAGCGGGCGGATCGCGGCGGTGAGCGTCGGGATCGTGGAGGGGCGCCCGGTGCTCGACCTCGACTACGAGGAGGACTCGCACGCCGAGGTGGACTTCAACGTCGTCGGCACCGACGCGGGGACCTACGTCGAGGTGCAGGGGACCGCCGAGGGGAAGCCGTTCGACCGCGCCTCGATGGCGACGCTGCTGGCGCTCGCGGACGATGGCCTGCGCGCTCTCTTCTCGGCCCAGGCGGAGGCGCTTTCCAAGGGCGGGCGCTGAATTCGTGCGTACTCTCGTCGTCGCAACCCGCTCGGCCCACAAGCTCGCCGAGCTGCGAGAGCTGCTGCACCTGCCCGACACGCGCCTGGTCTCGCTGGAGGACGTGGGGGTGGAGGAGGAGGCGCCGGAGGACGGCGACACGTTCGACTCGAACGCGGTCTTCAAGGCGCGCTACTACGCCGAGCGCACCCGGCTGCCCACGCTGGCCGACGACTCGGGAATCGAGGTCGACGCGCTCGGGGGCGGCCCCGGAGTGCGTACGCGCCGCTACGCGGGCGAGCGTGCGACCGACGAGCAGAACAACGAGAAGCTGCTCCGAGAGCTGCGCGGGCTGCCGCCGGCGCGGCGCGGGGCGCGCTACCGCTGCGTGCTCGCGCTGGTGGAACCCGGCCGGCCGCCGGGGGCGCCGTCCGCACGAGGCGGGTCGGGCGTCATCGTTCGCCGCGGGACATTCGAGGGCCGCATCGCGACCGAGCCGCGGGGCACCGGCGGGTTCGGCTACGACCCGATCTTCGAGCCGGCATGGGAGCCGCCGGGCGGCCGGACCGTGGGGCTGTACTCGTCGAAGGAGAAGAACCGGGTCTCGCACCGCGCCGCCGCGGCCCGCGCGATGCGCCGGGTACTGCGGGCGCGCGGCTACTGACGGCCCGCGGGATGAACCTCTCCGAACTCGTGCTGGTGGCCGGCGCTGCCTTCGTGGCGGCGACGCTCGCGGCGGTGGCCGGCTTCGGGGGCGCGGCCGTGCTCCTGCCGGTCCTGGTGGCCTCGTTCGGGGTGCGCGATGCCATCCCCATCCTGACGGTGGCCCAGCTGATCGGCAACGGGAGCCGCGTCTGGTTCAACCGGCACGAGCTGCAGCTGCCGGTCGTGGGCTGGTTCGCGCTCGGCGCCGTTCCATTCGCCTTCGTCGGCGGGCTGCTGTTCGCTTCCGCGCCGCTCTCGCCCCTGACGCGCCTGCTCGGCCTGTTCCTGCTCCTCACGGTCGCCTGGCGGCACGTCCGCCCCGGCCCGCCACGGCGACCTCCGCTGCGCGGGTTCGTCCTGATCGGCGGGCTCTTCAGCTTCCTCTCCGCGCTGCTGGGCAGCGTGGGACCGCTGATGGCGCCGTTCTTCCTGGCCTTCGGCCTGGTCAAGGGCGCCTACATCGGGACCGAGGCCCTGTGCACCGTGGTGATGCACGTGACCAAGCTGGTCGCGTACGGCCAGGCGTCGATCCTCTCGGCGCGGTCGGTGGCCATCGGCGTGGCCATGGGCCCCCTGATGATCGCCGGATCCGCCGTGGGGAAGCGCATCGTGGACCGGCTGCCCGAGCGGGCCTTCGTAATGGTAATAGAGGGGGTGCTGGTGGTGGCGGGTTTCGCCTTCCTGGTGGGCGGGTGACACCGGACGCCCTCGCACACCCGGCGCTCGCACCGCGACGTCGGACGCCGACGGCGGCGGCGGCGAGCTCCGCCCGTCAGGCGGGTGCCCCGGACGAAGCCGGCGAGGAGGCGGGCAGGACCGCGCCCACGTGCAGCCCGCCGACCTGTCCGGCATCCGTGACCGCGACGGTCAGCGCGAGTGTCGCGCCGGCGAACGAGGCCTGGACCGTGGCGATCGTGTAGGGCGGCTGTGCCGTGGTGGCGACGCTGCCGATCTCCCTGAACGCTCCGTACTGCGCCTCGAATGCCTGCCACAGCTGGCCGAGCTTCGGGGCGGGGGCGGCGGCCCGCATCGTCGGATCCTCCATCGCCTCGGCACTCGCGTCATCGCCCCGGGAGAGCGCGTCGATGAACGCTCGCCCGATGGCGGCGGGATCCGCACCGCCCGACGGGTTCGGCGAGGCGACCGGCGCAGGTGTAGCGGTGGCAGGGGTCGCCGAGGCAGGGATCGCCGAGTGAGGCGACGACGTCGGGGTGCCCGACGCGCATGCGGCGAGGACGGCGGACGCGACCAGGGCGAGAAGCAGGCGGCGCAACACGCTCGAATCCTGCGACCGCCGGGGCCAGGGGTCAACCTCGGAGGTTCCCCATGTGTGAGCGGCGAGCGATTCTGTCCGGGCTAGGGGGACAGCCCAGCAGGTCAGTGACCGGCGAAGTGGCGGGCCACCGCGTCGAACGCCTCCTTGGGCTCCCAGGGCATGTCCGGGTAGCGCGTGCCGTGGCCTCCGCCGGGCAAGGCCTTCACGAGCGACATGGAGTCCATGTCGAGGTCATATCGAGGATCGTGGTCGGTGATGGCCCTCGGTGTCGCGAAGGTCGAGAGCAGCGCGCCGGCCACTCCTGCACGTTCGAGTTCGTCGAGTGTCTCGGCGACCTCGCGGGCCTGCATGGCTTCGTCCCGCTGGAACGTCCCCGTCAGGCGGGGCCGCACGAACCGCCCGATCAGCGGGAGCGTGTGGAGCGCCAGCCGCTTGCCGTCGGTGACACCGAAGCCCAGGGCGCCCGAGCTCTCGGCGCCCCGGAAGGTCCGCATCCCGAACTCGGTGACGATCACGGGCTTGCCCGTGGC
>DAIDTV010000189.1 GCA_027457005.1 Chloroflexota bacterium | reverse complement strand
CGGTGGTGCCAACCACGAACGACCGGCATCCGCCGGCCAGCCCGGCGGCCAAGTTCGGCAGCACCGCGCTGCCGCGGGAGAACTCGAACACCACGTCGGCTCCCGCGAACGTCCCCGGCGGGTGGGTGGTCGCCGGACGGCCGAGCACGACCACTTCCTCGTCCCGCTCCCGCAGGGCGGACGCCACCGCCAGGCCCATCGGCCCGTCTCCCAGGACGATCCCTCGCATCTCGCAATCCTCCGCGCGAGGGGCCAGCGGTGGAGGTCCGTCCGTTGCCGGACACGAAAAAGCCGCGGACACCCATCGGTTCCGCGGCCCTTCGGGACCTCCGTGCCCGGAGGCCCCGTTCGTCGTCCGACGCGAAGCCTCTAGGCCCGTGCCTCCCGGCAGGACCGCCAGCGCTTCGCCTTCAGTGCGACGTGGTACATGGTCGCCGGACCATACCCGGCGCTCGTTACCCTGTCAATGGGTTTCCGGCCGTCGTGTGGTCGGCCAGCAGCGGCACGTGGACGGCCGGCGGAGGGTTCGAGCGCGGCGCCCCCGCTCGGCGAACCCGCGCGGCCCGCCCGCGCGGCACGCCCGCGAGGCGAACCGGCCCGGCGAACCGAATTACCGCCGGCCCTGATTCATGGTCGCGGGGCCGGAGGACGCGGCGGCGGAACGTGCGGCACCCCCTCGGGGGTGAGCCGGACCAGCAGCACCGGGCACGGCGCGTGGTCCACCACGAACCGGGCCACGTGCCCCAGGCTGTGCGGCTCGGGCGGGGTCGTCAGCTCGCCGGGCCGGCACCCGACCACGACGAGAGACGCGTCGGTCGCGCCCGCGCGCTGCACGATCTCCCACTCCGGGCGTCCCCGGCCCACGCTGGTCGTGGCCGCGATCCCGAGCGCACGACGTGCGTCCTCCAGGATCGCGTCGGATCCTCGCGTCTCGGCCGCCCGTGCACGCGCGTCGTACCCGGGCGGCGGTGGGTGGCCGGGGTGGCGCATGAACCGCAGCTCCAGGTCGCGTGCCGGAACCTCGTCGATCACGTGATGGATCTCGATCTCGGCGTCCGGCGGGAGCAGCGCCCGGCAGCGCTCCCAGAACGGCTCCGTCTCCGCCCCGGCCACGCACACCAGCACGCGCGTCCCTGCCCCCGTCGCATCCCGTTCGTTCATCGCTCGCCTTTCACCCGTGCATCACCGTAGCACCAGCACCATCAGGAGCGTGGACACGATCAGGACCGGGGGCGTGACCAGCAGGCCGACCCGCAGGTAATCGGCCGGGCGAACCTCCAGTCCCCGCTCGCGCAGGATCAACAGCCACAGCACCGTGGCCAGCGACCCGACGGTGGTGAGGTTCGGTCCCAGGTCGGCACCGATGATCGTCCCGTAGGCGGCGGCCTCCCGGCTGGCACCCACCAGGTGCGCGCCCTGGATCCCGCTGACCATCACGAGCGCCATCGGCACGTTGTTGACGAGGTTCGACCCGATCGCGGCGAGGAGGCTCGCCGCGATCCCCACCACCTGCGGCGATCCGGCCGCCCAGCTCAGCACCGATCCCACCACGCGCGACACCACGCCCAGGTGCTCCAGTGCCGCCACCAGCACCACCATCCCGCCGACGTAGCCGAGGATCTGCCAGCTCACCCCCTCGAGCGGGCGCCGGTGGATCCGGCCGAGCGCCGACGCTTCCAGCGCCAGCAGCACGACGAAGCCCGCGCAGGCCACCACGCCGAGCGGCGCACCCAGCAGCCCGCCGACGACGAACGCGATCGCCACCAGCGCGAGGCCTGCCCACACCCGGGGCGTGCGTGTCCCGACCCGTTCGGGCTCACGGCGAGGCAGCCGCCGCGGCACGGCCCGCCGGAAGATCCAGAGGAGCGCGAAGCCGGTCAGCGCCGCGGCCGCCAGCGCGCCCGGCTCGATCGATCGCAGGTAGCGCGGCAGCGACAGCCCGAGGCCGTCCAGCACCAGCAGGTTCACCGGGTTGCTCACCGGCAGGATCATCGACGCGGCGTCCGCCATGAACGTGCACGCCAGGACGTACGGCAGCGCGTCGATGCCCAGCGTCACGACCAGCCCGTACACCACCGGCGTCAGGATCAGCGCGGCCGCGTCGTTCGACAGAAACGCGCTGATGACCACGCCGAGCCCGATCACCGCGGCCAGCAGCCGGCGTCCGCTGCCGTCCGCCAGTTGCGACGCGAGCTCGGCGGCGCGCTCGAAGAACCCGCTCCGTTCCGCCACCGCGGCGAGGCCGGTCATCCCCACGAAGAATGCGAGCACGTTCCAGTCGGCGGCCACCGCTCGAATCGCGTCCTCCGCTCCCACGAATCCGAGCGCGACGGCGATCACGGCGCCGGAGAGCGCCGAGGCCCACTCGGGAACTCCGCGGGGTCGGGCGATCGTCGCGGCGACCACCACCAGGAACAGCACGGTTCCGAGCAGCGCCTGCAACACGCTGCGAGGGTATCGGGTAGGCGCCGAGCCTGCCCGATGGAGCGCGGTCCGCGCCCGTCGTGGAGCCGGTCACGCGTGGGGCGGGGTTCGGTCACCAGAACACGCGTGTGGCCGGGGTTCGGTCACTAGAATCGGCTCGGGCGAGCGGGCGAGCCAAATCGGCGCGGGCCCGGCGAGCAGTCCGGTCAGGAGACGATGCGATGCGGCTCGAAGGGATGCGGATCGCGGTCCTCGCCGCCGAGGGCGTGGAGGACCTGGAGTACTGGTGCACGGTGATGCGCCTGCGCGAGGAGGGCGCGCGGGTGACGAGCGTGGGGATCGCTCCCGGCACGGTCCTTGGCAAGAACGGCCTGGAGGTGCCGGTGACGCGGGCGGCGACCGAGGTGGACCAGGAGGCGTTCGACGCGCTGGTGATCCCGGGCGGCTGGGCCCCCGACAAGCTGCGCCGGTATCCGGCGGTGACCGACCTGGTGGCGGGCGTGCGCGCCGCCGGCAAGCCGATCGCAGTCGTCTGCCACGGTGGCCTGGTCGCGATCTCGGCGAAGATCGTGGACGGCGTGCGCGCCACCGGGTCGAAGGGGATCAAGGACGACCTGGTGAACGCCGGAGCCACGTGGGTGGACGAGCCCGCGTTCCGCGACCAGGGCATGGCGTGGGGACGGGTGGTGGACGACATCCCGGCGTTCCTGCGCGAGACGGTGGATCTGTTCGCCGAGCATCACGCCCGCCACGCCTGAGGCGGCGGGCCGCTCGCGGTCGGGGGCCGGCGCGCGGCTGGGGCCATGTGGCGGTGGGGCCGGTCCGCATTGGGGAGACCCGGAGCCCAGGTCGGGTGGGCCACGGCCCTGGGCGCGCGCGCCGGGTCCACGGTCCGGCGACGCTATCCTGCAGAACGTGCGCCCACGGAACGGTATGTCCGGTGGTGCGGACACGCAACGGCCGGGGCCCGTCCGGGAGCGGAGGGGACCTGCCCTCCTGAGCACGGCTGGCCGGACACCGGGAGGCCCTGGGCCACCGGCCGGGCATCAGCACGGCCTCGGAGGTGACTTACCGTTCCAGAGGTGCGAATCCTGCAGGATGCGGGTGGTGGGTCGGCGTGGCGGGCTGGTGGGTTGGCGTGCGAGCCGCCGAGTCCGGGCTGGGCGAGTCAGAATGCGGGCTGGCGGGACGGCGTGCGAGCCGCCGGGTCGCGAGCTGGTGGGGCCGGCGTGCGGGCTGGTAGGGTCGGCGTGCGGCCACGTTGGGCCGGGCCGCGGGCCGCGAGGTTCTGCTTCTGGCTCAGCGCCGGCGCCTTCTGGTCAGCGCCTCCGGCGCGGCCGCTGCCCCGAACGACGGATCACGTTGGGCGTCACGCGGTGGTCCCAGGTCTGGCGGTCGAGCCACTTCGCCTGCCAACCGCCCTCCTCGTCGTGTTCGTCCCGGATTCCCGGGAGCCAATCGGAGGCCGTGCCCTGATCGGTGGCGCCACCGTCACCGTGCGCGTCGCCGTCCCCGCCCGCCAGCGCGAGCGCGGGCTCGTCGGCCGCCGGCAGCACCTCCACCGCCGAGACGCGCACACCGCCCGCAGCGATATCGACCCCGCCCGGGCTGCCTCGATTCGGCCGCCGCGTGCTCGGCGCCCGTCCCGGAGCCTTCCGCCCCGCGGTTCCGGCCGCCGCGACGCCCCTCGGCCCAGCTCGTTCTCCCCGCGCGCCCGCCGCCCCCC
>DAIDTV010000188.1 GCA_027457005.1 Chloroflexota bacterium | reverse complement strand
CTCGGGGGAGTGTCTCGCGGGAGATCGAGAGCAGGATGCCGACGGCCGCGAGACTGATCGTCAGCGATGAGCCACCGGCGCTGATGAAGGGCAGCGTGATGCCGGTGATCGGCAGCAGCGAGACCACCACGCCGACGTTGATGATGGCCTGGACCGTGATCCAGGTGGTGATCCCGGCCGCCAGCAGCCCGCCGAACGTGTCCGGCGCGGCCAGGGCGACCCGGAACCCCTCGTACGCGAGGAGCGCGAAGAGCCCGATCACGACCAGCCCGCCCAGCAGCCCGAACTCCTCGCCGATGATCGCAAAGATGAAGTCGTTCGAGGCGTTGGGCAGGTAGAGCCCCGACGCCAGGCGGCTGGCACCCAGCCCGGAACCCAGGATCCCGCCCAGGCCCAGCGCGAGCAGGCCCTGGATGGTCTGCAGCCCCTTCCCCGTGGGGTCGCTCCACGGGTCCAGGAACGCACGGATCCGATCGAGCTGGTACGAGTTCGAGAGGATCACCAGGACCACGCCTCCGACGCCCGCCGGCACCAGCAGGAAGAATTGCCAGAGGTTGGCGCCCGCGACGAAGAACAGGATGAACGCCGTCAGCGCGATGACCCCTGTCGTCCCGAGGTCGGGCTCCTTGAGCACGAGCACGATGTAGGGCGCCACGATCAGCAGGAACGGAAGCGTCCCATGGCGGATGCTCCCGACCGCGGCGCCCCGGCGGGTCAGCCAGTGCGCCAGGTAGATCACCAGCGCGAGCTTCGCGAACTCCGCGGGATGGACGGCGGGCAGCGACCCGATCTGCAGCCAGCGCGCAGAGCCACCCACCCGCACCCCGATCCCGGGGAGCAGCACGAGCACCAGCAGGATCAGCGCGCCGGCGTACACGGGAATCGACGCCAGCCGCCAGTAGCGGTAGTCGATCTGCATGGTCACCACCATGGCGATGACCCCGAGCACGGCCCACACCAGCTGGGGTCCCACCACGGCGAAGGTGTTCTGCGACAGCACGTACGCGCGGATCGCGGAGCTCGAGTAGACCATGAGGATGCCGACCGCGGTCAGCGCCACGACCGACAGGATGATCAGGTACTCGGGCTCGTGGCGCTCGCGCTGCAGGCCCACGCCCCGCCCCGCCGCGGGCCGGCCCAGCCACGAGTCGAGGGTGACGCCGAGGCGGGTCCGGATCCCGAGCGCACCGGACGCCTGGGTTCGGGCGGCGCCGCGGCCGACCGGTCCCCGCGAGCCCCTCGAACCTGCCTGGCGGCCGATTCCCGTGCCGCCCAGGAGCGGCCGCGGAAGTGCCGGATAGCGCCTCATGTGGCCTCCCCTCCTCCCTCTGCGCCCGTGCGCGTTCCCTTCCGCCCGGACGCCAGCGCCGACACCGCGGACCGGAACGCGCGGCCGCGCGCCGCGTAGTCCGCGAACATGTCGAAGCTGGCCGCCGCCGGGCTGAGCAGCACCGTGGCGGTTCCGGATCCGGCCGCCGCCATCGCCTCGCGTGCCAGCACGTCCGCCCGGGCCACCGCCGCCTCGAGCGTGGCGGCACGCTCCACGTGCCGGTGCCCGGCCCGCTCCAGCTCGCCGGCCAGCAGCGGCGCGGACTGGCCGATGAGCACCACCGCGGCTGCCCGCTCCGCGGCCTCGCGGGCCAGCACGTCCAGCGGCACGCCCTTGTCCTGGCCGCCGGCGATCAGGACGATCGGCCGGGCGAAGCTCCGCAGCGCGGCGATCACCGCGTCCGGCTGGGTGCCCATGGAGTCGTTGACGTACAGCACCCCGTCCAGCCGGTCGACCGGCTCCAGGCGGTGCTCCACCGCCTGGAAGGCGGCCACCGCGCGCCGGATGCCGTCGGGGGCGATCCCGAAGAGCAGGCCGACCGCGACCGCGGCCAGCACGTTGCTGACGTTGTGGGCGCCGGGCAGCGGGATCTCGTCGAGGGGCAGGACCCGGCCGCCCGGGCCCAGCGGCGCCCGCCCACCGCCCGCCAGCGCGAGCCGGTCGACTGCCTCGGCGGTGAGCCACCCGTCGGCCGTGCCTACGCCGCCCGGCATCGGCCGCTGGCGGCGGTACATGACCGTCCGGGTGCGCCCGAGTGACGCGTACGCGGCACTCACCGGATCCTCGGCGTTCAGCACCAGCGCCCCTTCGGGGTCCACCAGCTCCGCGAGGCGGCGCTTCACCGCCCGGTACGCCTCGACCGTGCCGTGCCGGTCGAGGTGGTCCTGCGTCACGTGGGTGTACACCGCCACGGTCGTGCCGCGGGAGAGCGTCGGGAGCTGCAGCTCCGACAGCTCGAGGACCACCCGGTGCTGCCGGGTGAGCCCGGGAAGCCGCTCCACCAGCGGGGTCCCGATGTTGCCGCCGAGCAGGACCGGGTGCGCCCCGGCACCCAGCACGGCGGCGCAGAGCGAGCTCGTGGTGGTCTTCCCCTTGGTGCCGGTGACCCCGATGGTGGGGGCCGGGCAGAGCCGCAGGAACAGGTCCACCTCGCTGACCACCGGCACCCGGCCAGCGCCCTCCAGCGCGCCAAGCGCCGCCCGCAGCCGCGGTTCGGTAGTGGGGTAGCGGCTGCTGATCGAGGGCGAGCAGGCCACCAGCGCCTGCCCCCGGAGGGCCTCTGCGGGGTCTATCTGCGGACCTGCCAGCAGGCGGACGGGCCGCCCTTCCAGGGCCGCCAGCGCGCCCTCCAGGTCCGCGGCGGGACGCATGTCGTAGACGGTCACCCGCGCACCGCGGTCGGCCAGGAACCGCGCTAGCGCGATGCCACTCCGCGCCAAGCCGAGCACGGCCACGGACCGCCCCGAGAACGCATCGAGCGTGAGGCGTTCCAGGTCGACCGGAACCGTCGCGTCGGTCATCTCCGCGCCCGCCCTCATGTCAGCATGTGGAGCGACGAGAGGAACAGCACCACGCCGATCATCGCGGCCAGCGCGGCGACGATCCAGTACCGGAGCGTGATCTTCTCCTCGTCCCACCCGCCAAGCTCGAACTGACCATGGATGGGGGTCCACCGGAAGACCCGGCGGCCGGTCGTCTTGACGGAGACCACCTGCACCACCACCGACCCGGCCTCGATCACGAAGATGATCCCGATGATGGGCAGGATCAGCGCCTGGCCGGTGATCAGCGCCGTGACGGCCAGCGCGGCGCCCAGGGATAACGACCCCGAATCCCCCATGAACACCTGCGCGGGGTGGACGTTGAACCAGAGGAACCCGAGCAGCGCGCCGATGATGATGGTGCACAGGATGGCCAGGTTGGTCTGGTTCGGGACGTTCAGCAGGGCGATGATCAGGTACGCGATGTAGCTGAAGACCAGCGTCCCGGCGGCCAGCCCGTCCAGGCCGTCGGTGATGTTCACGCCGTTGCTCGCGCTGATGATCGCGAACGCCGCCACGGCGATCCAGATCCACGGGCCGACGTTGAAGTCCCCCACGAAGGGGACGCGGAAGCCGGTGAAGTCGTAGTGCCGCTGCAGGTAGATGGCGGCCGCGATGGCCACGATGGTCTGCCAGAGCAGCTTCTGCCGAGCGGTGATCCCCTCTCCCCGTCGCGCGTTCAGGTAGTCGTCCACCGCGCCCAGGATCCCCACGCCGCCGAGCGCCGCGAGGGGCGCGTAGGTGGACGCGTCGTAGATCCCGAGGCCGAGCGCCAGGACGATCACGACCGCGATCAGGAGCAGGCCGCCCATGGTGGGCGTCCCTTCCTTGCCGGTGTGGCTGTCCGGCTCCTCGGCGCGGATGTGCTTGCCGAACCCGAGCCAGTGCAGCAGCTGGATGTAGGGCCGCATCAGGATCACGACCACGGCGAAGGCGAGCAGCAGTCCCTGGACCAGCAGGCCGTTCACGCCGCCCCGTCCATGCCGGCCGAGCGCTCGAGCGCGGCCACCAGGTCGTCCAGGCCCAGGCCACGGGCGGACCGGATGCGCGGATCCATGCCCAGGCCGCGGGACGCCTTGAACAGCACCACGTCGCCCGGTTCGAGCCTGGCCAGCAGCGTCTCCAGCGCCGCCTGGAGGTCGGGCGCGCGCAGCACCCCGCCGGCCGGCATGCCCGCCGACCGTGCCCCGTCCGCGATGGGCGCCCCGCCCGTGCCCACCGCCAGCAGCACGTCCGCGCAGCCCGCCGCGCGGACACCGACGGCGCGGTGCAGCCCTGGCGCCTCGGGCCCCAGCTCCAGCATCTCGC
>DAIDTV010000187.1 GCA_027457005.1 Chloroflexota bacterium | reverse complement strand
GTTCCAGGTGATCGGCGACATCCATCTCCTCCCCGAACGCGACCTGCGGCAGGCGCTCCAGGAGCTGCTCGGCAGGTTCGTGCCGATGACGGACGCGACGTTCTGGTCCGAGCCCCTCGGAGTGCCGCGCACCGAGGTGTCGATGATCGCGTTCAACCACGCCCGGTCGCAGATCCTGGCTCCCTACGACGGCGAGGGGACCGCCGGGGCCGCTCACTGAGACCGGGGGCAGCCCGGGGGACCTTCCTCAGCGATTGACCGGCAGATCCATCCGGGCACCCCACTCCGCCCATCCCGCGTCGTACACGGCGACGTCCGCGTACCCGAGGAGCGCGAGCGTCAGCGCGACCTTCGCCGCGCCGATCCCGCTCCCGTCGTAGACCACGATCCGGCGGTTCCTGGAGACGCCCGCCCGCGCGAACACGTGTGCCAGCCGATCGGGCGGCAGGAAGTGCTGGCCGTCGCCCTCGGTGAGCAGCACCGCCGGAACGTTCACCGCGCCGGGGAGACGCCCGAGGCGGGTGGAATCGCCCTGCTGCCCCGCGAAATCCGCCGGGCTCCGGGCATCGATCACCTCCACCTCGTTCGATCCCACCAGGGCCCGCACGTCCGACGTTGACAGCCGGCGCCGGGGGTCGAGGCGAGGGGTGAACGTCGCGGCCTCCGGTGGCAGCTGCGCCGTGCTCGAAGGGCGGCCGCTGGCGACCCACGCCGGCCATCCCCCGTCGAGCACCCGGGCCGAATCGAACCCGTACGTCTGCAGGCTCCACCACACACGGCTGGCGTACAGCGAGCCGGTGTCGTCGTAGCAGATGACCGTGGTGCCGTCCCCGACGCCCGCGCGCGACATCGCCGCGGCGAACCGGTCGGGACGTGCCAGCTGCAGGGGGGTCGGGTCGTCCGGGTCGACCAGGTCGTTCTTCCAGTCGAGGAAGACGGCACCCGGGATGTGCCCCTCCGCGAAGAGGCGGTGGGCGGATTGGTCTGCGCGCCAGCGGCAGTCGAGGATGCGCGCCGACGAGCGCGGGATCTGTTCGGCGACCCAGTCGACGGTGGCGAGCAGCTCCGGTCGGGCGAAGGCTGGGGGCATCGCCGGTATGATAGCCGCCGATGGACCGGCCGCGACCCGACGAACAGGCGAGGGTCGACGCGGCGCGGGCGGAGTTGCCGGCCGTCGAATCCGCGATCTACCTGAACACCGGCACGTCCGGGCCCATTCCCCGTTCGTCCGACGAGGCGATGCGCCAGCTCGAGGACTACGAGCTGCGCTACGGCCGGGCGAGCACGGACGCCTACGACGAGCTGCTGGGGCGGATCGACGAATGCCGCGCGACTGTCGCGGCGATCCTGCACGCGACGCCCGATTCGGTCGCGCTGACCCGCTCGACCACCGACGGGCTGAACGCGGCGGCCTGGTCGATCGACTGGCGGCCCGGCGACGAGGTGGTCACGACCACCCTCGAGCACGCCGGCCTGCTGGCGCCCCTGGCGGCGCTGCAGGAGCGGGGCGTCGTGGTCCGCCTGGCCGACGTGGGCGACGGGGGCGACGACGAGGCGACGCTGACGGCGATCCGGGCGGCGATGTCACCCCGCACCCGGTTGGTCGCCCTCTCGCACGTGTCGTGGATCACCGGCGCGATGCTGCCGATGGCGGCGATCGGCGGGCTCGCCCGGGACGCGGGGGCCTGGTTCGCGGTGGACGGCGCGCAGTCGGCGGGGGCGATCGATGTCGACCCCGAGGCGCTCGGGGCCGATTTCTACGCGATTCCCGCGCAGAAGTGGCTGCTCGGGCCGGAGGGGATGGGCGCGCTGTGGGTCTCGCGGCGCGCCATCGCCGAGGCACGACAGCCGTACGCAGGCTGGTGGACCACGGACGAGGAGACCGCGCACGGGCCGGGGCGGCGCGAAGCGCCGGCGGCAGCGACGGAAGGGCGCGCACGGATCTCCCTCCGCCCCTGGGCCGACGCCCGGCGGTTCGACACGACGGGCTTTCACCGACCCTCGGTGGCCGCCTTCGGCCGCAGCGCCGGCTGGCTCGCCATGCACGTGGGGCTGCCGTGGATCCACGAGCGGGGCCCCCGACTGGCCGCCGCGGTGGCGGACGGCCTGGCGGCGATGGAGGGCGTGACCGTCCTCACCCCACGGGCCCGCATGGCCACCCTGGTCACCTTCCGGATCGCGGGCTGGCCCGCCGACGCCGCGCTCGACGCGCTGCAGCGCCGCGTCTTCGCCACCGTCCGGACGCTGCCCGGGACCGACGCACTGCGGGCGAGCGTGGGCTGGTTCAACTCGGAGGCCGAGCTGGAGCGGTTCATGGACGGGGTCGGCGAAGTGGCCCGCCACACGCCGGATACATTCCCGCGGCGGGCCGAGCTGACGATCCTGGGCGAATGAGCGAGAGGCCGGCGCCGCGCCGGCGGTCGTGGCGGGAGATCCGCTGGCGCCAGTTCCGCAACGCGCCGACGCCGGTGTGGCGTGCCGTGGCCGCCGACGGGATCGTGGCATCGATCGGCGGCGCGCTGCTGCTGGCGTACGAGATCGCGCTCGATCACGGTGCGACCCTGCCGGGCGGTGACCTTCGGACGCCCGCGGTGGCCGTCTTCGTGGTGCTGGTGGTCGCGGTCGGGAGCGTCGCCACGTACCTGTGGGTGCCGCTGCCGTCGGGCGCGGGGGGCCGGCGGCGCCGCACCGCGTGGAGCGGCATGCTCGGCTTCCTCGCGTCCCTCCCGGTGGCCTATCTCGCGCTGGTGCTCGTCTTCCAGGTGCTCCGTCCGCTCCTGGGGTAGGCCCGGCCGATCCTCGCTGGGCTATGCTCACGCCCGACGGGGGAGTAGCTCAGCGGTTAGAGCAGCCGTCTTATACACGGCACGTCGTGCGTTCGAATCGCACCTCCCCCACCAGGTCCGCCGCACCCCGCCCCTCCCTGGGGCACACTGTTAAGCAATCTTGATCGTCACGATTCCGGGAGACGATCCCGGGGCGCGACGATGGCACGAGTTGGTCCCGGGGCGGCCCCGCCCCACCGCGCCCAGCGGTATTGCGTCTGACGAGGAAGACATGACACGAGGTCGCCTGGCGTCCCTGTCCCTTGCTGCTCTGCTGGCCCTTGCCGCGGCGTCGCCCGGCATGGTGTCGGCGGCGAGCTTCTCGATCTCCACGCCGTACCCCGCGGTCACGGTCCAGGCGGGCAACACCGTGACCTTCGACCTGACGGTCACCACGCCGTCACCCGAGCGCGTGGACCTCGCGGTCAGTGGCGCCCCGAGCGGGTGGACGGCGACCATCATGGGCGGTGGCAACACCGTCGACGCGGTGTACACGGGAGGCACCACGCCGCCGTCGGTGCAGCTCTCGGTCAAGGTGCCGCAGGATGCGGCCGCGGGCACCCATGCGCTCGCCGTCAGCGCCACAGCCGCGCAGGGCACCCAGACGCTCCCGATCACGATCCAGGTCGAGACCGCGTCGGCGGGCGGGGTGCAGCTGACCACCAGCTTCGCGAAGCTCTCGGGCACTGCGACCAGCACCTTCACCTACAGCGTCACGCTGGCGAACAACGGCACGCAGCAGCAGACCTTCACCCTGCAGGGGCAGGGGCCGGCCGGCTGGCAGGTCGACGTGCATCCCTCCAGCAACGCGCAGGCGCTCACCGACACGATCGCCGGCGGGAGCAACGACACGCTGACGGTCACCGTGACGCCACCCAGCTCGGTCACCGCCGGGCAGTACCCCATCCAGGTCACCGCGGCGGCCGGATCGCAGTCGGCGCAGGTCCAGCTCGAAGCGGACGTCACCGGATCGCCGGCCCTGACCATGAGCACCCCCAACCAGGTGCTCAACGCCCAGGTCACGTCCGGCGGCACGGGGACGGTGTCGCTGATCGTGACCAACAGCGGCTCCGTTCCGCTGACCGGCGTGAGCCTCACGTCGACGCCCCCGACGGGCTGGACCGTCACCTTCGCGCCGACCTCGATCGCGTCCCTCCAGCCCGGTGCGGCGAGCACGGTGACGGCCACCATCCACCCGGCCAGCAACGCCCTCACCGGCGACTACGACGTCACGATGACCGCCACGTCGGGGGGCGCCACGCAGAGCCTCGATATCCGCACGACCGTCCAGACCTCGCCGCTGTGGGGATTCGTGGGACTGGCGCTGATCGCGGTCGTGCTGGTCGGTCTCGGCTGGGTCTTCCGC
>DAIDTV010000186.1 GCA_027457005.1 Chloroflexota bacterium | reverse complement strand
GTAGTCGCGCGACCGAAGAGCCTGCAGGCGGGTTGCCGTCTAGGCCTCCGCGCCCGGCAGAAGCTGGTCGCGCTCGACCTCGACCGGGCCCAGCATCTCGCGGAGTCCCGGCTCGATGCGGGCCGCGTCGCCCACCAGCACCACGCTCGCGTCGGCCGCGCGCACGTGCGCCGCCGCCGCCAGGACTTGCTCGGCGGTCACCGCCGCGATGGCCGGTCGGTAGCGGTCCAGTTCGTCGTCCGGCAGGCCGAGCGAGACCAGCCCGGCGATCGCGCCCACGACCTGCGACGAGGATTCGAACCGCAGCGGGAAGACCCCGATCAGGAAATCGCGGGCCGCGTCGAGTTCCTGCCCGGTGGGGTGCTCGGCCGGCATCCGGGCGAGCACGTCGAGCGCATCGTGGACCGCAGGGACCGTGACCTCCGTCTGCACGGCCATCCGCACGGCGAACGGACCCGGGACGCGCCGGAGATCGAAGCCCGCGTGCACCCCGTACGTGTAGCCGCGCTCCTCCCGGAGCAGCCGCTGCAGGCGGGAGTCGAAGAGGCCGCCCAGGATCGCGCTCATCACCACGACGGCGTGGTAGTCGGGGATGTGCCTGGGCAACCCCACGTGGCCGATCCGGACCTCGGTCTGCGGCGAGCCCGGCCGGTCGACGATCACGACCCGGCGACCCACCGGGTGAGGCGTCGCATCGAGCGGCACGGGGCCCGGCGGCTCGCCGCGGCCGGTCCATCGGCCGAACCGCTCGCCGACCAGGTCCACCACCGGGATGCCGGCGACGTCGCCCGCGACGAGGAACGTGGCCCGACGGGGGTCCAGCAGCTCCGGGTACAGGGCGGCGAGCGCGTCGCGGTCGAGGGTGGGAACCGTCTCCTCGGTCCCCGCGACGGGGCGAGCGAACGGTGAGCTCGCCGCATAGATGGTGGCCGCGAACGCCCGCTCGGCGCGTCGCCGGGGATCGGCCCGCGCCTGCAGCAGGCTGTTGACCCGCTCGTCGCGCAGGCGGACCACCTCCTCCTCCGGGAAGGTCGGCTCGAGCATCACGTCGGCCAGCAGATCGAGCGCGGCCGCGAGGTTCCGGCGCGGGACCTCGATGGTCCCGGCCGTGGTCTCCCAGCCGGCGCCCGCCTGGATCCCAGCGCCGAGTCGCTCCGCGGCCTCGATGAGGCCGATGGCGTCGTGGTGGACCGTGCCCTCGGTCAGGGACTCCGCGGTGAGGACCGTCACGCCGGCGCGCGCCGGGTCCTCGCGCCCTGCGCCGCCCTCGAGCAGGAGCTCCGCGGGGCGCAGGGGGCGCCCGGGCAGCTGCGACACCAGCACGGTGAGCCCGTTGGGAAGCACGGTGCGGGTGAAGCCCGGGAAATGGTAGGGGCGCGGCTGCCCGGGAAGGGGGCGGACGTCGAGGACGTCGAGGCTCCCTGCCGAGTGAGGCCGTTCCGGAGCGTGGGTCGCGCCGTTCATCGGGGCATCTTCGGGGCTCATGCCGCTGCCTCCGGCGCGATGCCCTCGGCGGGGACGTACGTGAGCACCGCGACGTTGTCGGGGCGGACGACGTCCGCCATCACCCGGCGGATGGCCGGCGCGTCGACGGCCAGGTAGCGATCGAGCTGCTCGTTCACCATCCCTGGGCGGTCGAACAGCGTCGCGTACATGGCAAGCCGGTCCGCGACCTCCTCGACCCGTCCGAGCGCGGCAAGTTCCTCGGATTCGATGAGCGCTCGGGCACGCGCCAGCTCGTCATCTGTCACCGGCTCGCCGGCCAGGCGATCCATCTCCGCGCGGAAGGCGCGCTCCACCGTCGCCGCATCGCTGTCGGGCCGGACGGTCGCCCACCCGGCGAGCACCGACGCGCCCTCGACCAGCGGCAGCATGAACAGCACGACGTCCTGGGCGATCCGGAGCTCCCGGACGAGTCGCCGGTACAGCCTGCTCCCCTGGCCCCCGGCCGCGATCTGTGTCGCGACCTCCAGCGCATCGAAGGCCGGCGTGCCGAACGGCGGCGTCCGGTAGCCGAAGTGCACCCGCACCAGCGGCACCCGGTCGGGGATCTCCTCGCGCACCTCGCGTCCGATGTGCGGCACCAGGCTGAGATCGCCGAGCGGGGGGATTCCCGGGCCGGGCTGGATGGGCTCGAACAGGCGCCCGGCGGCGTCGAACGCCTCGTCGAGATCCACGTCGCCGGAGATCGCCAGCACCGCGTTGTCGGGCGCGTAGTAGGTGCGGAAGAACGCGCGCACGTCCTCCAGCGAGGCAGCTTCCAGGTCCGCCATGGAGCCGATCGGGATGTGGTGGTAGGGGTGGTCCGCCGGCATGACGGCCCCCAGCAAGCGCTCGTAGAACGAGCCGTACGGCCGGTTGTCGTAGCTCTGCCGCTTCTCGTTCTTGACCACGTCCCGCTGGTTGTCCAGGTTCTCCTGGCTGACCGCGTCCAGCAGGGTCGCCATCCGGTCCGCCTCGAGCCACAGCCCGAGCTCGAGGCGGTGCGACGGCAGCGTCTCGAAGTAGTTGGTGCGGTCGAAATAGGTCGTGCCGTTCATCACGCCACCCGCGGCCTCGACGATCGCCTGGTGTTCCGCCTTGCCCACGTGGCGCGACCCCTGGAACATCAGGTGCTCGAAGAGGTGCGCGAAGCCGGTCCGTCCGGGGCGCTCGTGCTTCGAGCCCACGTCGTACCAGACGTTGATCGCCACCACGGGCGCGAGGTGGTCCGGTGCGACGATGACGCGCAGGCCGTTGACCAGCCGGCGCTCGGCGAAGTGGACCACGGGGAAGCTCGGGTCGATCCCGGGCATGCGACCTCCGATCTGGCCCGGCACCACCTGTCGGGACCGCCGAGTGACACGCGGTCCCTCGATTGTGCCATCCCTGCCGGCAGAGCGCCGGACGACCGCCGGCAGGGCCGCCATATGACTGCTCGCGGGCGTCGAGGCCTTGACATCGCGCCTGCCGCGTGTTAGCTTTCCATCTAACATTAGGACGCCGGAGTTGACATCGAATGGTTCGCAATGAAGGCCGCAACCGGAACCAGCGGGCGACCTCGCAGGGGCCCCTGGTGCGCGGGCTGGCCGCAACCGCCGCGCGCTACTCCGTCGAGTTCGACGTCCGGACCGCCTACGACTTCCTGGTCAGCCTGGCGCTCGGCGGAGTCGACGTGGCCGAGCTGACGGCGGACGACCAGCGCTGGCTGCGCCAGGCCCGGGCCTCCCTCCCGGCCGACGTGCGGGCGGGCAACTTCGTCGGAGGCGAGGAGCACGAAGGGGTCGCCGCGGAGGTTGCCAGCGTCGTCCTGGCCCATCCCGAGATCCGGGACGCGGCGGGGCTCGTCGCGACGGTCGAGGCGATGCCTCCCCGCGACGTTGCTCGCGCGCTGCTGCGCCGGACCCAGGATGCGCCGGACCTTGCCCTCGAGGCAGACGTCGAGCGAGCGCTGGGCGGAGACCGCGAGGCCGTCGCCGCCATCGAGGCGCGGATGACCTCGTCCCTCGAGGGACGGAGCCTCGTGGCGCTGCGCGCCATCCTGCGTGATCCCGTCGGCACCACGGAGCGCCTGCACCTCGCGTTGCGTGCGTGGCTGGAGCCGTTCCAGTCGGTGGAGGACCGCGTGCACCGGATCCTGGACCGCGACGTCGCCTCGCGCCAGGCGGACCTTGCCCTGCCCGCCGGTGAGCTGATCGAGCGGACGACCGGGGGGATCCGCTTCCTGCCCGATCCCGCGGTCCGGCGCGTCGTCCTTGCGCCCAGCTACTTCGCGCGGCCCTACAACTGGGTCATGGCGGGACAGGGCTGGCGGCTCTTCTGTTACCCGATCGCCGACGCCGCGCTGGGGGAGCAGGGGCAGTGGGAGGCCCCGCCCGCGACGGTGCTCCTCTACCGCGCACTCGGCGACCCGCAGCGGCTCCGGATCCTGCGCCTGCTCGCCGATCGGGACATGTACCTGACGGAAATCGCGCAGCAGATGGAGTTGTCCAAGCCGACCATCAAGCACCACCTCGCCCAGCTCCGGGCGGCCGGGCTGGTGACGGTGACCGACGAGGGCACGATGACGTACTACACGCTCCGCCGGGAGCGTCTCGAGGAAGCAGGCACCGAACTGAAACGCTACCTGGCCTGAGGCCGCGCGGGGGCGACCCGGGACCGGGTACGGCACGCGATCGGCCCAGAGTTAGATCAACGACTAACACGACATCGAGA
>DAIDTV010000185.1 GCA_027457005.1 Chloroflexota bacterium | reverse complement strand
CCGGGCCCGGGTGGGGCCGGCCCTTCCGCGCGCCCGCAGGCACTGGGTCGTGGCCGCGGCGCGACCCGTCCGCCTCCTCAGCGGGCGGCGATCGCCGCTGTTCTGCTGCGTGCGTGCCCTGCCGGGCGCCGTGAGCCTGCCCCGCGCCCGCCCGGCGGTAGTGCCGGAGCTCCATCCGCGTCGGAGTCCCGCCGACCCCGCCCGGGGAGGAAGTCCTCCGCCACCCGGACCGGGATCGCCCGGCGCAGGAGCCGCTGGACGCCCCGCAGCTGCTCGACCTCCTCGGGCGACACCAGTGAGATCGCGACCCCGCTGGCGCCGGCACGGCCGGTCCTCCCGATGCGGTGGATGTAGTCCTGCGGATCCCAGGGAAGCTCGAAGTTGACGACGTGCGGCAGTTCCTCGATGTCGAGCCCGCGGGACGCGACGTCCGTGGCGACCAGCACGGCGATGTCGCCACGCTTGAAGTCCTCGAGCGCTCGCATGCGCTCGGGCTGGCTGCGGTCGCTGTGGATCGCGGTCGCCGGTACGCCCCGGCGGTTCAGGTGGCCGGCGAGGCGGCTGGCGCCGGTCTTGGTCCGCGTGAAGACCAGGACCTGGGCCATCTGCTCCTCGCGGATCAGGTGGACCAGCAGGTCGGCCTTGAGGGTGCCATCGACCGGGTAGAGCGCCTGCGTGAGGTTGTCGGCGACGCTGTTGCGCCGGGCGACCTCGACCGTCTCCGGTTCGTGCAGGAACTCGCGGGCGAGCCGGCGGATCTCGTCGGAGAAGGTCGCCGAGAAGAAGAGCGTCTGCCGGCGGGAGGTGAGGAGCGCGACGATCCGCCGCACGTCCGGCATGAAACCCATGTCCAGCATCCGGTCGGCCTCGTCCAGGACGAGCACCTCCACCTGGCCGAGCTTGACGGTGCCCTGTCCAAGGTGATCGAGCAGGCGGCCGGGGGTCGCCACGAGGATCTCCACCCCACCCCAGAGCGCCTTCACCTGCGGATCCATGGGCACGCCGCCGTGGACGACCGTCGAGCGGATCGGGAGGCTTCGGGCGTACGTGCGCACCGACTCCTCGACCTGCACCGCCAGCTCCCGCGTGGGCAGGAGGATCAGCACGCGGACGGGGTGCCGGGCCGGCGAGATCGCGGTGTTGGCGTGCGGCCGGAGGCGCTCGAGCAGCGGGAGGACGAAGGCGGCCGTCTTGCCGGTGCCGGTCTGCGCGGCGGCGAGGACGTCGCGGCCGGCCAGCACGAGCGGGATGGCGGCCGACTGGATGGGGGTGGGCTCGGTGTACCCCTCGCGGGCGACCGTCTCGAGGAGGTCGGGGGCGAGGCCGAGGGTATCGAATGTCAAGAAGAACTCCTGGGTGCGTCCACTGGACGCGACGTGGGTCGGTGGACGCGCATGCGATCGGGCGCCTGTGGGCTGGCCTTGGCGATCGCGCGGCCGGGGCGCCGCCGGCATGGTGCCCGCGCACGGGCCGAGCCGGACCGGATGCCGCTGCTGCACGTCAAACGGGTTCTGTTTGACCAATCCTAGCATGTCGCTCGCGCAGGTCCGCCGCCGGCATCTCCCCCGACCCTCCACGCCGCCTCCACTCGGCGTCCACGTTCGCCCCCGATGCTCGACCTGTCCGCAGTTCAGCGGGCCAGTGCCACACGGAGGTGCAGTCAATGCGCAGAGTCATCGGCGCGGTCGGCGCGGCCGGCATCGCATTCATTCTGCTGGTTCCGGCGGTCTTCGCCGCGGGTCCGGCCTCGTCCCCCGGAGCCCGCGGGCAGGGTCAGACGAGCGACATCCAGGCGAACGACGTGGCCGCCGCGGCGCTCGGCCTGACCGCGGAGCAGGTCCGCGACCTGCGGCAGGACGGCCTGAGCCTGGCCCAGATCGCCGCGCAGCAGAAGGTCGACGCGAACCGGGTCGTCCAGGCGCTGGTGGCCCGCTGGTCGGAGCGGATCGACGTCCGCGTGCAGAACGGTGGACTCACCTCGGCCCAGGCCACGGCGCTCAAGGCGCAGCTCCAGGCCAGAGCCGAGGCGTACGTGGCGCAGACGGAGCCCGGCGGCATGGCCGGCGCCGCCGTCGGCGCGGGACCCGGTGGCGCGGGCCGCGCGGCCGGTGCCGGGTTCGGCTCCGCGGCCGTCGGTGCCGGCGTCGGGCCGGGCCCGCGTGGCACGGGCACCGGGACCGGTGTGTGCGACGGGACCGGGCCCCACGGCCCGGGGCGCCCCTGAGCGAATGTCACGCGGGTTGTCGGGCCGTCCCCCCACGGCCGGCGACGACCCGCAGGTAGGGGACGGTCGGGCCTTGCGTGGTCCGGCCGTCCCCGTATCGTGCACGCCATGAACGCCACGGTCCTGGTCGTCGACGACGAGCCCCACATCGCCGAGGTGCTGCGGGCCTACCTGGCCCGCGACGGTTACCAGGTACGGACCAGTGGCGACGGCGATGAAGCGCTGGAGCTCGCCCGGCGCGATCCCCCCGACGTCCTGATCCTGGACGTGATGCTGCCCGGGCGGTCGGGCTTCGATCTGCTCCGTGCGCTGCGCGCCGAGGGATCGCGGGCGGCGGTCATCATGCTCACCGCCCGAGACGACGTGATCGACCGGGTCACCGGGCTCGAGCTGGGTGCCGACGACTACGTGGTGAAGCCGTTCGAGCCCCGCGAGGTGGTGGCTCGCGTGGGTGCCATGGTGCGCCGCATCGAACGCCTGTCCGGGCAGCCGGCCGTCCCCGCGGGGCGCATCGGCGTGTTCGACCTGGAGCTGGACCTGGCCGCGCGCGAGGTGCGCCGCGGCGGCGAGCCGATCCCGCTGACCCGGACGGAGTTCGACCTGCTCGTGGCCCTGCTGGAACAGCCCGGCCGCGTCTGGACCCGGGAGCAGCTGGGCTTGCGGCTCTTCGGGGAGGCGTTCGAGGCGTTCGACCGGACCATCGACAGCCACGTGAAGAACGTCCGTCGCAAGCTGGGCGACCGGGGCGACGGCGGCTCATACGTGGAGACCGTGCGGGGCGTCGGGTACCGGGCGGCCCACGGCCAGGGCGGTGGCACGGGCCCGGATGGGGACGCCCGCCCGGGTGGCGATGCCGGCCCCGACGGCGCGCCGGGGGAGCGCGGGGTCGCGGAGCCCTCATCGTGAGCCTGCGGTTCCGGCTGGCCCTCGCGTTCGCCGCGGTGGCGCTGGCCACCGGGATCGCGGTGGCAGTCGCCGCGCCGTTCGTGATCGGGCGCGGCTTCGCGCGGCTCGAGAGCGACGGCGCCGCCGCGCAGGCCACGTCCCCGACCGGCCAGGGCCCCCGGCAGGCCGCGGGCGGTCCTCCCGTGGGTTACGGACCGGCGGCCCGCGCCGCGCAGGTCCAGCAGGACACGACGGTGACCGTGATCGTGGTCGCGCTGGGCGCGGCGATCGTCGCCTCGCTGGCGGGGATCGCCGTGGCGGGCCGGATCGTGCGGCCACTCCGTTCCCTGGAGGACGCCGCATCGGCCGTGGCATCGGGCGACCTCGGTCGCCGGTCCGGCGTGGCCGAGCGGGACGACGAGGTGGGCTCGCTGGGCCGCTCCTTCGACGGCATGGCGGCCGAGCTGCAGCGCTCGGACGATGCCCGCCGACGGCTGCTGCAGGACGCGGCCCACGAGCTGAGGACGCCGCTGGCCGTCATCGACGCCACCGCCAGCGCCATCGCCGACGGGGTCTACGCACCCGACGAGCGCCATCTCGCCACGATCCGCGACCAGTCACGGCTCCTGGCCCGCATCGTCGACGACCTCCGGACCATCGGGCTCGCCGAGGGTGGACGGCTGTCGCTGCACCGCCAGCACGTCCGGGTCGACCACCTGGTCACGTCGGTGGCGGATGCGTTCCAGGCACGCGCCGCTGCGGCCGGCGTGGGGCTCAGCGTGGCCCCGCTGCCGGTGGCCGCGATCGACGGCGACCGGGACCGGCTCCGCCAGGTCCTGGGAGCGCTGCTCGACAACGCCCTGCGGCACACGCCGTCGGGGGGGCAGGTGCACGTGTCGGCCGGCGTCCGGCCGGAGGCGGACGGGAACGTGCGCATCGAGGTGGCGGACACCGGGCCGGGGATCGCCCCGCAGGACATGCCGCGGCTGTTCGATCGCTTCTACCAGGCCGACAGGGCACGCGACCGTTCGACCGGGACCAGCGGGCTCGGGCTGGCGATCGTCCGCGCGATCGTCGAGGCACACGGGGGTACGGTGGGGGCGGCGAACCGGGCCGACGGGCCCGGGAGTCGCGGGGCGGCCCCGGGTA
>DAIDTV010000184.1 GCA_027457005.1 Chloroflexota bacterium | reverse complement strand
GCGCGCCAGGAGCAGCGCCCCGTACGAGACGGCACCCCCGGCGCGCCAGCCGCCGGGCGCGCCCGCGTCCACGTCACGCGAGGCGGCTCCGACGACGACGATGTCCGGCGTCACCGAGTCGGCCGCGCGCCCGGGCCGCCCGCCGGATGGGGACCGTACGCGGCCGCGTCTATACTCGCCTGGCAGGACACCCTGGAGGGCACGTGTACTTCTACGAGATCCACGAGAGCGACGACGACCTCTACTCGGACGCGCTGCTCACGCACGAGCAGGAATTCACGGCGGAGGAGTTCTTCGAGCTGGTACAGGAGGCGCGCCGGCGCGTCCAGGACTCGTTCGACGAGGATACGCTGGTCGAGGCGATCGCCCACGAACTGGAGCGCACGCACGACTTCCTCTACGTCAGCGACGCGCTGCTCGTCGCCGCCGTCAACGTCTCCCGGATCGAGGACGACAACTTCATCGCCGAGGTGGAGGAAGGCGACGAGGAAGACGACCAGGACGGCGAGGACGACGATGAGGACGGCTCCGGCAACGTCGGACGCGACACGTTCCGCACGCTCCTGGTGGATCTCGACCGCGAACGACCCAACTGACGCTGCGGCGCAGGGCGTCGCCCTCGCCCGGCGCCTCTACACGTTGAACAAGATCTCGAGCACGTCGCCGTCGCGCACGCGGTAGGTCTTGCCCTCCGACCGCAGCCGCCCCGCCTTGCGGGCCTCCGCCGTGGATCCCAGGCGCACCAGGTCCTCGAACGTCACCACCTCCGCGCGGATGAACCCGCGGGCGAGGTCGGAGTGGATCGCACCGGCCGCGTCGACGGCGCTGGCGCCGTCCGGGATGGTCCAGGCCCGCGTCTCGTCGGGCCCGGCGGTGAAGAAGCTGATCAGGCCCAGGAGACGGTAGGAGAGCCGGATCACCCGGTCCAGGCTCGACTCGCGCAGGCCCAGCTCCGCCATGAAGACCGCCGCGTCCTCGGGCTCCAGCTCGCCGATCTCCATCTCCACCTTCGCCGAGAGCGCGTCCACGAGCGTGCCCTGGTGCCGGTACCGGTCCGCGATCCCGGCCACGAGGTCGGCTTCCCGGGGCAGGTCCGACTCGCCGATGTTCAGGAGCACCAGCACCGGCTTCTCGGTGAGGAACCGGAATCCGCGCAGGATCTTCGCCTCGTCGTCGGCGAGCCCCAGGTCCCGCACGGGCGTGCCGGCCTGCAGTCCGGGCAGGATCCGCTCGAGGATCGCGAGCTCGCGGTCGTTCGCCTCCCGCTCCGCCGGCGTGCCGTGATGCCCCTGTGTCCGCAGCCGCTCGACGCGCTTCTCCATCACCGCGAGGTCGGCCAGGATCAGCTCCAGGTCCAGGCGCTCGAGGTCCCGCCACGGATCCACCGAGCCGTCGGGATGCGGGATCGCGGGGTCGTCGAAGGCGCGCACGACGTGCAGCAGGGCGTCCGCGTTGCGCAGGCGCGCGAGCTGGTCGGCGGGCATGTCGTTGGCCCCCCCGCCACCTTCCGCGGCGCGCGGGGGTGCGGGCAGATCCACGTAGGTGACGTCGGCGTGGACCTCGCGCCGGGGATGAAAGAGCTCCGTCAGCGCCGTCAGCCGCTCGTCGGGGACCTTCACCACGCCGACGTTGACGACCGCGCCGCCGTAGCCGCCGGTCTGCGCATGGCCCCGGGTGAGCGTGTTGAAGACCGTGGACTTGCCGCAGCCCTCCAGCCCGACGATCGCGATCTGCATGCGCCAAGCCTAGCGGCTCGGCAGGCGCGCAGGGCGCCGTTCCGGTCAGTACCCGGCGCCCAGGTCCACCACGTTGTGCAGCGGGAGCCCGCGCACGAAGCGCCCGAGGTTGGCGAGAAAGACCTCGATGCTCCGCGCGCGGACGCGATCGCTGGCCCAGCTGGTGTGGGGCGTCACGATCACGTTGGGAAGCCCGTAGAAGGGAGACGTCCGGGGAAGCGGCTCGTCCCGGAACGTGTCCAGCACCGCGCCGCCGAGCGAGCCCTGGCGCAGTGCCCGGAGCAGCGCCGGCTCGTCCACCAGTCGCCCCCGGGCCACGTTGATGAGCCACGCACCCGGGCGCATGGCCGCGAGGGCGGCCTCGTCGATCAGCGCCTCGGTCCCGGCGGTGAGCGGCACGGCGAGCACCACGAAATCGCTCTGGCCGAGGAGTTCGCGCAGCCCCGAGGGCGGCAGCACGAGGTCGGCCCGGGGTGGCAGCGGGAGCGGGTCCTCGTCGATCGCCGGCTCGCTGGCCACGCCCCGCTCCGGGTGGCGGCGGATCGCCACGACGCGGGCCCCGACCGCCCCTGCGTAGGAGGCGACCGCGCGCCCGATCGACCCGAAGCCCACGATCCCCACGGTCAGGTCCCGCAGCTCCTGCCCCTGCAGGGGCTGCCACGTGCGCTCGCGCTGGAGGTCGAGCAGCGCGGGCAGCCGCCGGGCGGTGGCCAGCATCATCATCAGCACGTACTCGGCAATCGGCCGGCTGAAGACCCCGCGGCCGTTGGTGACCACGATCCCGCGTTCCAGCGTCGCCGGCGTCAGGACCTGCTCCACGCCCACGGACGCAGAGTGGATCCAGCGGACGCGGGGCGCCCTGGCAAGGACCCGTTCGAGCATCTCGCCGTTCAACCCGCTCCCGCGGAGGAGCACCTCGACGTCGTCGAGCGGTCCATCCGCGGAGCCGTCCGGGGCCACCGTCACGAGGCGTGCGCCAGGGGCGACCGCGCGGATCCGGTCGAGGTCCTCGGGGCCGTACCTCGACCAGAGGATCGGCGACAGGGCGATTGCCGCGGGCTCGCGCCCGGTTTCGCGCGCACCGCCGGCGGCCGGCCCGCCCCCGGCGCCCGGCACCGCGCTGCCGCCGGGACCGCGCCCCGGGCGAGCACCGGTCATGCCGTCGCCCCTCCCGGGAGCCCTACCACGCGCCTCACCCACGCGGCCGGGTCTCCCAGCTCCGCCTCGGTGGGCAGTGACTCCGGCCCGTCCCACAGCCGGGCCACGGCGCCTGCGCCGCCCGTCGACGCCACGCCGGCCACGAACTGCTCGCCGCGCCGGTACTGCGCGAGCTTGAGGTCCATGCCCATCAGCCGGGACATGATCCCGTCCAGGCCGCGGCGGGGCTGGCTGCGGCGCGCCTCGAACCGCTCGCGCAGCAGCGCGACATCGGGCAGGAACGATGCGCCAACGCGGTCCATCACCCAGTCCCCGAAACCCTCGAGCAGGCTCATCAGCGTCTGGGTCTCGCGAAAGAGCCGGCGCTGTTCGGGGTCGAGCAGGCTCTCCAGGAACCCGCCGCCGTCGCGCGTCCGCCACCGGCGCACCAGCTGCCCCAGGCCGTCCATGCTCAGCAACCGGGAATCGTCGATCAGGCCGGCGATCTGGCGCTCCATCCGCTCGGCCAGGTACGGGCGCAGCCAGGGATGCGCCTCGAACTCGAAGGCATGCGTCGTCTCGTGGAGCGCGACCCAGACACGGAAGTCGTCGACCGGGACCCGCAGCGACTCTGCGGTCGACCGGATGTTCTCCTCGACGAACAGCAGCTGCCCCGGGCGTGCCTCGGCCGAGAGCAGCGCGATGTCGTACTGGCCCAGCACCCGCGTGCCCAGGTATCCCAGCACGAACGCGATCTGCCGGGTCGCCAGGGACCGATTCATCAGCGCCGCCAGCCCCTCTCCCAGGTTCCCCTCGTGCGGCCGCAGGCGCTCTCCCAGGGCGTCCTCGATGTGCCCGTAGAGCTGGCGGAACGCGACCAGGTTCGCCCGGGCCCAGTCCGCGCGGCTCACCGCGGCGTGCCTCCCGACGACGCCCGGCAGCGGCGTCCCGAGCTCGGCCTCCAGCGCGGGCACGATGCGACGCATCGCCGCGTCGTAGCTCGCGCCGGCGCGGCCGATCGCCGCAGCATCCAGGGATCCCGGCACGCGCGCCAGGTGGGCCGCGGCCAGGCGTTCGGCTCGCGGCCAGTCCACCAGCCCGCCGCGGGCGATTCGCTGTACCCGGCGGTTGAGCCAGGCGACGCCGACCCCGGCGAGCGCACCCACCAGCACGCCGGCCTCCCAGCCGCGCTCGCGGAGCAGCCCGGTCCGGTCGGTCGGGGGCTCGCCCGACGGGCCACGCCCGTGCGAGCCTGGCGCACCCGCGCCGGTCCCGGCGGCCCGACCAGGAGCCGCGCGCGCCATCATGCCGCCTCCGGAACCACCACGGGCTCGACGGTGGCGAACTCCGCGCCGAACAGGGCCGCGGCGGTGGCGCGGAGTTCGCC
>DAIDTV010000183.1 GCA_027457005.1 Chloroflexota bacterium | reverse complement strand
CGGGCGCATGCCCCGGCCCGACCCGGGCCGTTAACGATTCCGAACCGTGGTTGCGCCCCGGCTTGACCCCGGGGCTGCTACGGTAGGGCAGGTTGGCGGCGGGTCGTGAGCCGCATGGGGTATCCTCCCCCGACCATCCACGGAGGAACATCGCAGTGGGCGCCCTCTCACCCTGGCACCTGATCCTGGTGCTCGGCATCGCACTGATCGTGCTGGGTCCGGGCAAGCTGCCGGAGACCGGCGCGGCGATCGGCAAGGCCATCCGCACGTTCCAGGATGCCGTCAACGGGCGCGACGAGATCACCGCTGCACAGGTGGTGGCGGCTGCCGGCGCCGTGGCTCCGGCCCCTGCCACGGGTGCCGTTCCTGCCACGGTTTCCACCCCTGCCGCGGCGCCCGCGACCCCGGCCGGCGTGCCCGCCCCGACCAGCGCAGCCGTTGCCCCAGCCGCCCGGGAAGCCGTCCCGGCGGCACCGTCCGGACGGCAGGTCGGCTGAACCCGCCGGGAACCCGGCCCGCCGCGGCCGGGTGCGGCCTCTGCCGGTGCTAGGCTGAATGCTCATGCATCCGCTCGATGAACCGCGCCCCGAGGTCGAGGACGCCTCGGTGCCGGGCGCTCCGGCCGGCCAGGACGGATCGGCTCCGCCAGGTGAACCCGGGCCACTCCCGCCGACGTGGAGCTGGCAGCCGCCGCCCCCCGACTGGCGTCCGGCATCCCCCGGACGGTCGAGACGGGTCATTCGCGGCACGGCCGCGTTCCTGGTGATCGCCATCGTCGCCGCGGCGGGCTTCCTCGCGGGGGTCGGCTACGGCCGGGCCGGGATCGGCTCCGGCGCGAACCCCCTCAGCGCGGCGCCGCCGGCCGACGCCCGCAGCGAGATCGGTCTCCTGTACGAGGCGTGGAACCTGGTCGAGCAGCACTACGTGGACCGATCCGCGCTGAACCCCACGCAGCTGACGTACGGAGCGATCCGCGGCCTGGTGCAGGCACTGGGCGACACGGGGCACAGCGACTTCCTGACGCCCCAGCAGTACGCCGCGCTCTCGTCCGATCTCTCGGGCCAGTACCAGGGGATCGGCGTGGAGATCTCCATCAAGGCGGCCGGGCCCGCGATCGTCTCCGTGTTCGAAGGCAGCCCGGCCCAGAAGGCGGGTCTGCGTGCCGGCGACCTGATCCTTGCCGTTGACGGCAAGGACGTGACGGCAGACTCGTTCGACGCGCTGGCCAGTGCCCTGCGTGGTCCGTCCGGGTCCACGGTGACGGTCAAGGTCCTGGACCCCGGGGCCTCGACCAGCCGCGAGGTGACAGTCACCCGGGCCGCCATCAACGTGCCCAACGTGACCTGGGCGATGCTGCCCGGCTCGCACGTGGCCGACGTCCGCCTCGAGCAGTTCGCACAGAACGCGGCATCCCAGCTCGCCACAATGTTGAAGGCAGCCAGACAGGCGGGCGCGACGGCGATCGTGCTCGACCTTCGGGGAGACCCGGGCGGCTACGTCTCGGAGGCGGTCGGGGCGGCGTCCCAGTTCCTGCCCGCCGGCGAGGTCGTGTTCATCCAGCGGAACGCGGCCGGACAGGAGACCACGTCCAAGGCGCAGCCGGGCGGTGTGGCCACCGCGATCCCCATGGTCGTGCTGGTCGACGATGGGACAGCGAGCGCGGCGGAGATCCTGGCCGGTGCGCTGCAGGACAACGGTCGTGCCACGGTCGTGGGCGTGAAGACGTTCGGGACCGGAACCGTGCTCGAGACCTACGAGTTGAGCGACGGGTCGAGGGTGCGGATCGGCGTGGCGGAGTGGCTGACCCCCAAGGGCCACCAGATCTGGCACCAGGGGATCCAGCCCAACGTCGTCGTCGCGCTCCCGTCGACGGCGTCCCCGCTGGCGCCCTCGGACGTGGCGCACCTGACGGCCGCCCAGCTCGCGTCGAGCGGCGACACGCAGCTGCTGCGGGCCCTGGCCATCCTCTCGAAGCCGTCATGAGCGACGGGGAGAAGCGAACCGGCACGACGGGCGGCCCCACCGGCGCCGAGGGCCCCGCGGGGTCGGCGGGGGGACCTGTCTCGATCCTGACCTGTGCGTCCTGCGGCACGAGGAACCGGATCCGCCCGAGCGCGCGCGGCGTGCCCATCTGCGCCTCCTGCAAGGCAACGCTGCCGTGGCTGGTCCACGCGACCGACGCCACCTTCGACGTGGAGGCCGAGGCGTCCGTGGCTGTGGTGGTGGACCTCTGGGCTCCCTGGTGCGGCCCGTGCCGATTCGTGGCACCCATCCTTGAGGAGCTCTCGCGGGAGTTCGCCGGACGCCTCAAGGTTGTCAAGGTCGACGTCGACGAGAACCCCGCGCTGGCCCGGCGGTTCGAGGCCTTCAGCATCCCCACCCTGGTGGTGCTCAGGAACGGCCGGGTGGTGGACCGCATCGTGGGGGCCATGCCCAAGCCGCAACTCGCGATCCGACTGACCCCCTACCTGCTGCGCGCCCAGTAGGGCGCCGGACGCGGAGAGGAGCGCATGCCGCCCCTCGCGCTCGGCCTCGCGCTCAGCGCCGCGCTGATCCACGCCACGTGGAACCTGCTGCTCGCACGGTCCCGCGACCCACAGGTCGCCACGGCGCTCGCGGCGGTCGTCTCGGTGACGCTGCCGCTCCCGCTGGTCCTGGCCACCTGGCGTGCCTCGTCCGCGGTGCTTCCCTTCGCGGTCGTGTCCGGGTCGCTCGAACTCGGGTATCTCGCCCTGCTCGCGGCGGCATACCGTCGCGCCGACCTGAGCCTGGTCTATCCGCTGGCGCGCGGCCTGGCGCCGGTCGTCGTGCTCGCGATCGGCGTGCTGGCGCTGGGCGCGCCCCACTCGCCCGCCCAGGTCGCCGGCGTCGGGCTCGTCGCGGCCGGGGTCGTGCTCGTTCGGGGGCTGCGGGGTGGCACCCGGCCGGGCGATCTGGCGCTGTCCCTGGCGATCGCGGGGTGCATCGCGGGCTACACGACCGTGGACAAGGCGGGCGTGGTCCACGCGGCGCCGCTCGCCTACTACGAGCTGGTCATGGCATGGCCGGCGACCGTCTACGGCGTGGCGGTCGCATCGGCCCGGGGTCGCGAGGCGGTCCGGCGCGAGCTCGGCGCCGCGACGGTGGTCGCCGGGCTGGGCATGTTCGCGGCATATTCACTCGTCCTGACTGCGCTCGGCCTGGCCTCCGCGGCCTCGGTGGCCGCCGCTCGCGAGACGAGCGTGGTGATGGCGGCGGCGATGGGCGGCCTGTTCCTGCACGAGGAGGTCGGGCCCCGGCGCCTGCTGGGGGCGGCCACGGTGGCGGTGGGGATCGCGGCGCTCGCACTCGGCTGAGCATCCGGCCGGACGGCCTCGGGCGCCGGTCCGGTGGGCCGTGTCGGCCCCGTGCGCTCCGGCTCATACTCGTCGCATGCCGCTGCGCGCACAGGAAGAGGACACGTACACGAACGCCCCCGCGGTGCCGGACGCACGAGCCGGAGCACCGCAGGACCCGCGCCGGCCGCGGGATCCGGCGCTCCAGGGTCGCGGGATCGCGCTGGCACTGCTTGCCACGCCCGTCGACGATCCCCTCGCACCGCTCTCCGGGCACACCGGCGCCCGGACGATCCGCTGCGACGCGTGCGCCCACCGCTGCGTGATCCGGGAGGGCCGCTCGGGGATCTGCCAGGTCCGGGAGAACCGCAACGGGACGCTGGTGAGCCTGGTCTACGGGGAGGCCGTGGCGGCCCACGTGGAGCCGATCGAGAAGAAGCCCTTCTTCCACGTCCTCCCGGGCACCGACGCCTACTCCATCTCCACCGTCGGCTGCAACTTCCACTGCCGCTACTGCCAGAACTGGGAGATCTCGCAGGCACCGCGCGAGGGCTTCCGGCTGCCGACCCGAACGCTCCCGCCCGACCAGGTCGTCCGGGAGGCGCTGGCGGCCGGCGCCCGCTCGATCGCCTACACGTACGTGGAGCCGACCATCTTCCTGGAGTACGCGCTCGACACCGCGCGTCTGGCCCGCGCGGCCGGGCTGACGAACGTCTTCGTCACGAACGGGTACGAGACGCCGGAAGCGCTCGAGCTGCTGGCCCCGGTCCTCGACGCCGCCAACGTCGACCTGAAGGCGTTCAGCGACCGCTTCTACCGGCGCACCTGCGGGGCACGCCTGGAGCCGGTCAGGGAGACTCTGGTCGCGATGCGGCGGCTCGGGATCTGGATCGAGGTCACCACCCTGGTCACACCGGGGGAGACCGACGACCCGGCCGAGCTTGCGTAGGCGCCCGACTGGAT
>DAIDTV010000182.1:3977-4306 GCA_027457005.1 Chloroflexota bacterium | reverse complement strand
CCTTCCCGCTGGTCCGCGCTCCCCGCCGCGTTGCGGGACCTGGTGGCCGTGGCGCTGGGCGTCGGCCGCCCCGTTGCCGCCACCGTCCGCGCGGAGGCCGTCGCCCTGGTGCTCGTGCTTGCGCTGCTCGTGGTCGCGGGTGGCACGCTCGCCGCCGGGGGGGAGGGTGCGCTCCTCACCACGCTTTCGGCGCCGCGTCCCGGCCCTGCGGCGCCCGTGGTGGCCGGTCCGCCCACCGTCGCGCCGAGCGAGACTCCGGAGCCGTCCGCGCCGTCGACGGCCCCCTCGCCGTCGGAGCCGCCTCGCTCGACCCCGCGCCCGGAGGGGTC
>DAIDTV010000182.1:0-3967 GCA_027457005.1 Chloroflexota bacterium | reverse complement strand
GAGGGATCTGGAGCCGGGGTCGGGACGGGACGTTCGACGGCGCCCGCGCTGGCGCCCGCGGTGACGCCTGCGCCGGGGCGAGTCGAGCCCGGCGGGACGCCGCCGGCGACCCGGGAGCCGGGCGCGTCCCCGACGCTTGCCCCCACGGCGGAACCGTCGGGGGAACCGCCGGACGCGTCGGCGTCACCGGGCGACGCGGAAGCGAGCCCGTCGCCGGAGGTAACGGCGGGCCCCTGACCTGGGTGCACGGCGCGCTCGCCGGTCCGCTCGCCGGAGCACCCGACTTGCCGCGCCGTGGCCGGCCCGGTACGCTGCGTCGCGGATGATCGTGGTACTCGGCCGGCCGCTCGCGGCCCGGCCTCCGTTGATGGGTGGCCCCGCGGCCGTGGTCCCGGGCGGACTGTGCGTGGCCATCGCGCGCGCGGCCGTCGCGGCTGGCGCCTCCGTCGAGCTCGTCGGCTCGATCGCCGACGACGCGACCGGCGACGCGATGGTCCTCGAGCTCGCCCGCGCCGGCATCGGCCATGCGGCGCTGCTCCGTGTTCCGGTTTCGCCCGGACCCGACGGTGGGAGAGGCGGCAGCTCCCGGCCCCGGCTGGACGAGGGCGACGTGCAGCTCGGGCTCGGCTACCTGCTCGAGTTCGGCGTGCTGCTGCTGGCGGAGCCGCTGGACCCACCCGCCGAGGCGGCAGCGCTCGACGCCGCGGCGTACCGGGGTGCGCAGGTCGTGGCCGTGCTGCCCCGCGGCGGCTCGCCCAGCGACCGTCTCGCGGCCGGCGCCACCGTGCTGGAGGCACCGGACGAGGACGGCGGCGCGTTCGCCTGGATGATCGGCCGCTTCGCCGCGGAGCTCGACCGCGGCGCGGTGCCGGCGGACGGGTTCACGCGTGCGGCGGCTGCCACCGGCTGGGAACGACGGCCGTGACGCGTCCCGCGCTCGCCGCAGTGGCCATGGCAGTGACGCCGGACCCGGCCCCGCCCGTTCCGGAGCCCACGGGCTGGTCCGTCGCGAGGCCATCGCCCGCAGCAGCCCACGGTCCTGGATCGGGCCCGCCCGCGCGCCGAAGCCGGGGCTCCCGGCCCGGTGGCGCGCTGACTGGGGCAGGGACCCTCACCACGCTTATCGAGGCCGTTGGCGCAGGGCTGAGGACGCCGACCCCGCCCGAACGCCGCCGCCTGTCGAACGACCTCGCTGCGTACGCCGAGGCGCACGGCCGCGCCGGACTGCGCCTCGTGTTTCGACCGCCGCTGCCCGCGGTCGAGCTCGGGACCGGGTCGCTGCGGCGGCTCCCGTCCCGGGACCGCATGTCGCGCCTGGAACGCCGCATGCTGGAATCCGCCGACGGTTCCGGTGAGCTCGGCGAGGTCGTCGTGGACGGATCCCGTGACGCTGCGACCGCGACCGCCAGGATCGTGGAGCTTGCCGCCTCGCGGGCCCGTGCGCTCGCCAGGGCGCGCGCGGGCGAGGAGGAGCTCGCGGCGCTCGACGAGGCGACGCGCGGGATCGCCGGCGTCCTTTCTGCGGAGCGCGTGCTGCAGCAGATCGTGGACAACGTCCGGCGGCTCGTGGGAGCCAGGTACGCCGCTCTCGGCGTCATCAACGACCAGCGCCAGATCGACCCGTTCATCACGAGCGGCCTGAGCCGCGCGGAGCGGGATCGGATCGGGCCGCCACCGCGCGGACACGGCCTCCTCGGCCTGATCATCGAGGAGGGCCGGGCGATCCGGGTGCCGGAGATCCTGGGTCACCCTCGCAGCGTCGGCTTCCCCCCGAACCACCCCCCGATGCGCTCGCTGCTCGGCGTGCCCATCTCCGTGCGGGGCCGCGTGCTGGGCAACCTGTACCTGACGGACAAGGAGGACGGCGCCCCGTTCACCGACAAGGACCAGCGGCTCGTCGAGCTGTTCGCCGCGCACGCCGGGATCGCCATGGAGAACGCCCGCCTCCACGAGCAGGAGCAGCGCCTGGCCATCCTGGAGGAGCGCCAGCGCATCGGCCGCGATCTGCACGACGGTGTGATCCAGAGCATCTACGCGGTCGGGCTCATGCTCGACGACGCCCTCGAGGTGGTGCCGGCGGATCCCGCGGGGGCCTCCGAGAAGATCGAGCACGCGATCGAGTCGATCAACCTGACCATCCGCGACATCCGCAACTTCATCTTCGGCCTCCGTCCCGAGCCGCTGGACCAGGCGGGGCTGGTCGAGGCGCTGGCGGCGATGGCCGAGGAGTTCCGGGTCAACACCATGATCGACATCGCGCTGGAGGTGAACGGGCCGGCCGACTTCGAGATGCCGGCGGACGACACGATGCAGATGCTGCACCTCACGCGGGAAGCGCTCAGCAACGTGGCGCGACATGCGCGTGCGACGCATGCCGAGATCCGCCTCGTGGCGAACGAGCGTGCGCTCGAGCTCGCCATCGTCGATGATGGCGTCGGATTCGACCCGACCGCGCGGCGCGGGCCGGGTCACATGGGCCTCGGCAACATGCGAACGCGGGCGGCCGAGCTCGGCGGCGAACTCCTGGTGGAGAGTGCCGTCGGGCGCGGGACCCGGGTGGCGGTCCGGGTGCCGCTCGGGGGAGCCGCGCCCGGCGTGGCATGAGAGGGATCGGAGGAAGACCGTGACAGAGGGACCGACCAGCAGGCCGCTGCGACTGCTGGTGGTGGACGATCACGAGGTCGTGCGGCAGGGGCTCGTCTCGCTGCTCGAGCGACGGGAAGGGTTCCAGGTCGTCGCGCAGGCCGGGACCGTGGCGGAGGCCATCGAGGCGGCGCACAAGTATCAGCCCGACCTGATCGTGATGGACGTCCGCCTCCCGGACGGGTCCGGGATCGAGGCCTGCCGCGAGATCCGGTCCGAGCAACCGCAGACCCGGGTGGTGATCCTCACCAGCTATCCGGACGAGGAGGCCGTCTTCGCCTCGATCGTGGCGGGTGCCAGCGGGTACCTGCTGAAGCAGATCCGCGGGCGGGACCTGGTCGCGGCGCTGGAGGCGGTGGGACGCGGGGAGTCCCTGCTCGATCCGGCGGTGACCGAGAAGGTCCTCGACCGCGTGCGCCGCATCGCCAGCGGGACCTACACGGACGAGCTGGCCCAGCTCACGCGTCAGGAGCAGAAGATCCTGCTGCTGATCGCCGAGGGGAAGACCAACAAGGAGATCGCGGCGGAGATCTTCCTCTCGGACAAGACCGTCAAGAACTACGTGAGCTCGATCCTCGCCAAGCTGAACCTGCAGCGACGCTCCCAGGCGGCCGCCTTCGTCGCGCGCCACCGGCTGCCCGGGGCCGAGTAGGCCGCGACCCCGGCGCGGGGTGCCCGGCCGCGGGTCGCCCGGCCCCGCGGGTCGCCCGGCGGCGCCATCGCGGAGTTCCCCGAGCGAGCGGGCGGGCCGCCGGCATGAGTCCTACGGCCCATCGTCGCGGCGCGGTTTGGACCGTTACCCGGGTCGCCACTCGGCATACCCTCGTGCCATGCGTATCGTGACGCCCGCGGAAGCCGTGGCCGGGATCCGGTCCGGCGACCAGATCTTCATCCAGGCCGAAGCCGCCACCCCCAGCGAGCTCCTCGACGCGCTGGTGGCCCGGGCGCCCGAGCTCGCGGACGTGAAGATCGTCCACCTGCATGCCGAGGGACCAGCCCCGCATCTCGCCCCCGAGATGGAGGGTCACTTCCTGCACCGGGCCCTGTTCATCGGCCCGAACGCGCGCCGGGCCGTGAACGAGGGGCGCGCGGAGTACGTCCCGGTCTTCCTGTCCGACGTGCCGCAGCTGTTCACGCGCGGGCTGATGCCGCTCGACGCCGTGTTCATCAACGTGACGCCGCCGGACGCCCACGGGTTCTGCTCGCTGGGCACGTCGGTGGACGCGACCCTGGCGGCGGTGCGGGCCGCGCGCACGGTCATCGCGGAGATCAACTCCGCCATGCCGCGCACGCTCGGGAGCAGCTTCCTCCACCAGTCCGAGAT
>DAIDTV010000181.1 GCA_027457005.1 Chloroflexota bacterium | reverse complement strand
GTGGTCGCACCGACCATCGACCAGGATCTCCTGAAGTCCGTACTGATCCACCACGACACCGGGATCGACCTGCTGCTCGCCCCTCCGTCGCCCGAGATGGCGGAGCTGGTCAACGCCGACCAGCACCACATGACGCAGATCATCGAGCTGCTGCGGCAGCGCTACGACTACGTGATCATCGACATCGACAAGCGGCTGGACGAGACGAACCTCGACGTCATCTCCGCATCCGACGTGGTCTTCGTGGTCATGACGGCGGACCTCTCCTGTCTGAAGAACGTCCGGCTCGTGCTGGAGACCATGTCGCAGCTCGGCATGGGGTCCGGGCGCGTGCAGCTCGTCCTGAACCGTTCGACGGCCTACACCGGCATCACGGTCAAGAACGCGGAGAGCGCGCTCCGCCGACGGATCGCGTACCAGGTCGTCAACGACTACCGCGTGGCGATCACCTCACTGAACACCGGCGCGCCGTTCGCGGTCGCGAGGTCGGACACCGCGCTGGGCAAGTCGGTGGTCGAGTTCGTGCGCCAGGCCGACCGCCTGGACGCGTCGAGCTCCGATGCGACCGAGCTGGCACCGGCGACGACCTGATCGCGGGCGGCGCTCGCGGGCGGTGTGAACCGCCGGTGAAGTGATCGTTTAGTCGCGGGTGAGCGGCGGGAGAGCCCGGGTCGATTGCCGCCCGGTAGGCTCGGTCGATGCTCGCGACGCTCATCACCGCGGTCGTGGACGGCCTCGAGGGCGCGCTCGTCCGGGTCGAGGTCGACGTGGCTCCCGGCCTGCCGGTCTGCCAGATCGTGGGTCTCCCGGATGCCGCGCTCTCGGAGGCTCGCGAGCGCGTCCGCGGCGCCATCCGCAACAGCGGCTTCGCGTATCCCCAGCAGCGGATCACCGTCAACCTTGCGCCGGCCGGCCGGCGCAAGCACGGCGCGGCCTACGACGTGGCCATCGCGGTGGGGATCCTGGTCGCCTCCGGGCAGGTGGCGGCGTCCGGCGGCGACTGGGCCCTGCTCGGGGAGCTGTCCCTGTCGGGCCAGGTGCACCCGGTCGCCGGGGTGCTTCCCATGGTGCACACCCTCGCCCGCGCAGGCGCCAGGAGGGTCGGCGTGCCGGCGGCCAACGCGGCGGAGGCGGCGCTGGTCGCCGGGATCGAGGTGGAGCCGCTCCTCGGGCTCGACGACGCGGCGCGGCTGGTCGCGGGTCCCCGCGGTCGCCGGGCCGCACGGGCCTCGCGGGCTGCCCCGGTCGCGGTGTCGGGCACGCTCGAGGAGCGCGCGTCGGCGCGCGGCCCGCTGATCGACCCCGACGCGCTCGTCGACCTGGCCGACGTCCGGGGCCAGGCCGCCGCGCGCTGGGCACTGGAGATCGCCCTGGCGGGGGGACACAGCCTGCTCCTCGTGGGACCGCCGGGGGCGGGGAAGACGCTGCTCGCGCGGGCGATCCCGGGCCTGCTTCCGCCGCTCGGCGAGCGCGAGGCGCTCGAGGTCACCGTGATCGCGAGCGTGGCCGGCCTGCTCGGGCCGGGTGACGGCCTCCGTCGGGTCCGTCCGTTCCGGGCGCCCCACCACACGGCCTCCTATCCGGCGCTGGTGGGGGGAGGACCGAGGCTGGCACCGGGCGAAGTCAGCATGGCGCATACCGGCGTTCTGTTTCTGGACGAGCTGGCCGAGTTCGACCGGGACGTCCTCGAGGCGCTGCGGCAGCCGCTCGAGGAGGGGAGCGTGGTGATCGCCAGGGCCCAGGGCGCGCTCCGGTTCCCGGCCGAGGTCCAGCTGGTGGCGGCGATGAACCCGTGCCGGTGCGGTTTCCACGGGGACCTTGATCGAGCCTGCACCTGCGCCCCGGGAGAGCCGGAACGATACGTCCGTCGGGTGAGCGGACCGCTGCTGGACCGGCTGGACCTGCGGGTCGAGATGCCTCGTGTCCGCCCGGCCGAGCTGCTCCTGGGGCCGGACCCCGAACCGAGCCGCGTCGTGGCCGCCCGCGTGGCCGCGGCTCGTGACTGCGCACTCGTCCGTAACGAGGGGAGGCTCAATGCGCGCCTGACCGGGCGCCAGACGGTGGAGCTGTGCCGGCTTCAGGACCACGCGCGCGAGTTGCTCGCGCTGATCGCGGCACGGCGCAGCCTCACCGCGCGGGGGGTGCACCGCATCCTGAGGGTCGCCCGGACCATCGCGGACCTCGATGGCCGTGCCGCCGTCGAGGATGCGGACCTGCTTGCGGCCGCGGACCTGCGGGATCCGGCGGCGCCGGCCAGGCCCGGCCTGGCCGCCTGACCATGCTGGGAGTGGGATCCGGTGGGCCGCTCGGGCCCCTGCGGACGGTGGAACCGGTCCTCCGCGCCGTGCGTTCGGAGCCGGCGGAGCCGTGCCATCTCGCCGAGGAGCGACAGGCGTGGGTGGTGCTGGCCACGGTCGACGGGGTGGGAGAGCGGACCCTGGCCGGGCTGGTCGCCACGCACGGCAGCGCGCGGAGAGCGCTGTGGCTGGCGGCTCGGGGCAGGCTGGGCCGCGGCCTCGTCGCGGCCGTGGACCAGGGACGGGCGGCCATCCCCACGGCCACGCTGGCCGGGATCGAGGCGGCGGCGCGCGATCCCGGGCAGCGGCTCGCCTCCCTCGTGGCCGCCGGAGTCTGGACGGTCACGCTCCTGGATCCCGACTACCCACGGCGCCTGGAGACACTCGACGCGCCACCGCCCGTGCTCTTCGGGCAGGGGGACGTCCGTGCCCTCGGCGCGGCGCGAACCGTCGCCATCGTGGGTACCCGCCGCGCATCGCCGGCCGGCCGGTTCGAGGCGTCACGCGCAGCGGCGGGCCTCGCATCGCGCGGCGTGACCATCGTCTCCGGGCTGGCGGTGGGGATCGACGGGGCCGCCCACGCGGCCGCGCTGGAGGCGACCGGGACGACCGTGGCCGCCATCGGCTCCGGTCACGCGCGCCCCGGGCCCGCCGCCCACCGCTGGCTGGTGCGCCGGATCCTGGAGCGGGGCACGCTCATCGGGGAGTTGCCACCCGCTGCCCGGGCCACCCGGGGCACGTACCCGAGGCGCAACCGGCTGATCGTCGCGCTCGCCGACGCCGTGCTCGTGGTCGAGGCGCCCGCGCGCAGCGGCGCGCTGATCACCGCGCACCTGGCCATGGAACAGAGCGTCCCGCTCTACGTCGCCCCGGGCCGGGAGCGTTCGGACCTCTCGGAAGGGTGCCGCAGCCTGCTCGAGGAGGGCTCCGCACGGCCGTTCCCGGGCGTGGACGCGTTCTGCTCCGAGCTCGGGTGGGGGTCGCGCGAGGGAGCGGCACCTGACGGTGCTGCCGCCGTGTTGACGCTCCTCTCACTGGGTGGCGCGGAGCGCGAGGTCGCGCGGGTCCTCTCGCACGGCCCCGTCACCATGGACGAGCTGCTGGGGACCACGCGCGCCGCGCCCGGTGAGGTCGCGGCGATCCTCACCCTGCTGCAGCTGCGCGGTCTCGCCCGGGTGATGGGGCCGCTGTACCTCCCCGCGGGCCCGCTGCTGACCGGGGCGCCCTGATCACGCGACGGTCGAAGCGCGCCCGCGCGGCCTGCGTCGCGTCCGTCTGGTACCCTGCACCGCGGATGAAGCGGGTCGGGCACCCTGCCGGGTCACGCGTCACCAGCCCCGCGCACATCGGGCCGGGGCCGTTCTGGACGGCCCTCCTGGTGATCGTGTCGATACCAGTCCTGGCGGGCGTCTACATGCAGTTCCTGCGAACCCACCCCCGCGCCTTCCGTGTCGCCGTGCTCGCGATCGCGCTGGCAGCCGCCGGATCGGTCGCGGCGTTCCGGCTCGTTCCGCAGACCCAGGGGCACCTGCCCCCGGCGGTGGACACGCAGGCGGTGGGACGGCTGGCGACGCCGCTGGTCGCCGGCGTGAAAGGCGACCAGGCCATCGACCTGTCGTTCAGCGCGCCGATGGACACGGCCTCGGTCCGGGCTGCGCTGACGGTCACGCCGAGCGCGGCAGTCCGCCTCGACTGGTCGGCGGGAGACACCGCCCTGTCGATCAGTCCCGCGGTCACCTGGGCGCCTGGCACGTTCTACACGATCTCGGTCGGCTCCGGTGCCCGCACGGCGGCCGGCGGCACCCTGGCTTCGCCGGCCCGGGCGGTCTTCCTCACCGAGGATGCCCCGACGGCGACGATCGAGGCGGTCGCCATGACCGGGAAGCGGGCCAGCCCCTCTGCGGGGTTCCGCATCACGTTCAGCCGGCCCGTGGACCTGGCCAGCCTCCAGGCCGCCGTCAGCATCACGCCGGCCGCGCCGGGTCAGCTGACGAGCGGACTGCAACGCGGTGACCC
>DAIDTV010000180.1 GCA_027457005.1 Chloroflexota bacterium | reverse complement strand
CGCTGGTCGAGGGACCGGACGGCGCCACGATGATGGACTGGGTGGCCGATGTGACGATTGCCGGTACCATCGCGTCCGTGGGTGCGCGCCTGATCGAGGGGACCGCGAACAAGATGATCGGACAGACGTTCGACTGCATGCGGGCGAAGCTGGAGGAACCGGCCGCCCTCCCGGCCGGCGGATGACGGCGGCCTCGCGCGCCGCCATCCACGACCCTGCGGGGGACCGGCAGGACGGCGGCCCCGTGCCCGTCGCCGGAACGCATCCGGCCGACCGGGCGGAGGGCCAACCGGGCGACCGTCTCGGTCGGCGGCTCCACGACCTGCGCATCTCCGTCACCGATCGCTGCAACTTCCGCTGCACGTACTGCATGCCGCGGGAGGTGTTCGGTCGCGACTACGCCTTCCTGCCCCGGGCCGAGATCCTGACCTTCGAGGAGATCGCCAGGCTGGCGCGCCTCTTCGTGAGCAACGGCGTGAGCAAGCTGCGCGTCACCGGCGGCGAGCCGCTCGTCCGGAAGGACCTGCCGGACCTGGTCCGCCAGCTGGCCGCGATCGATGGCGTCCGGGACCTGGCGCTGACCACGAACGGTGCCCTGCTCTCGGCCCAGGCCGGCGCGCTCCACGAGGCGGGCCTCCGCCGCGTGACGGTGAGCCTGGACTCGCTCGACGATGCGGTGTTCGGCGCGATGAACGGGGTGAACTTCCCCGTGGCCCGGGTGCTGCAGGGGATCCGCGCGGCACAGCAGGTCGGTCTGGCGCCGGTCAAGGTCAACGCGGTGGTGAAGCGCGGCCTGAACGAATCGAGCGTGCTGCCGCTGGCGCGGTACGCGCGGGACCACGGCCTGATCCTTCGCCTGATCGAGTTCATGGACGTGGGGCAGTCGAACGGGTGGCGGCTGGAGGACGTGGTGCCCGCCGCCCAGCTCGTGGAGATGATCGACGCCGAGTTTCCGCTCGAGCCGGAACCGCCGTCCTACCCGGGCGAGGTCGCCACGCGCTGGCGCTATCGCGACGGTGGCGGCGAGATCGGCGTGATCGCGTCGGTCACGCAGCCGTTCTGCGGCGCCTGCACGCGCGCGCGGCTGTCGGCGAAGGGCGAGCTGTTCACCTGCCTGTTCGCCACGTCCGGGATGGACCTGCGGGCGCTGGTCCGCGGCGGCGCATCCGACGGCGAGATCGAGCAGGCGATCGCCGAACGCTGGCGGCGCCGCGGGGACCGCTACTCCGAGCTGCGGTCGGCCGAGACGGCCGAACTGGCCGAGACGTCCGGGCTGCGCCGGGTGGAGATGTTCGCGATCGGGGGGTGACGCGCCCGGGCGTCCGACCGCGCGCCCTGGCCCGTGGCGTGCTCAGCCGGCCGGCGTGCGATCGGCCACGAACCGGAGCACCCGGTCCCACGCGTCGGCGGATTCCGCCGCGAACTCCACCGCCTTGCGATCGAAGAAGCTGTGCGGCGCGCCCGGATAGGCGTGCAACTCGTGCGGCACGGAGGCGGCGTCCAGCGCGCGCTCGAACCCGGCGATCGATTCGGGCGGGATGCTCGGGTCTGCGCCGCCGAACAGGCCCAGCACGGCGCCGTGCATCTCGCCGGCGAGCTCCGCGGGCGCGGGCGTGTCGCCGACCCGGTGCGGGCCCACCGGCACTCCGTAGAACCCGATGGAGCCGGTGAAGCGGGGCTGGCGCCAGGTCGCGGTCAGGAACGACAGGCGCCCTCCGTAGCAGAAGCCGATCGAGAACAGGGCGCGCCCCGGGGCGGCCTGATCGAGCGTCGCCGCGGCAGCGGAAATGTCCGCGCGCAGGTGGACCCACCGCGTCTGGGCCAGGTGCTCCATGTACGGGAAGTCGTCCGGCCGCTAGCCCGTGCCCGCCGTGCGCGCGAAGTAGTCGATCGCGAGCGCGTCGATCCCGGCCTCGGCGAAGCGCAGCGCCAGCTCCTCGTAGTAGGGATGCAGGCCGCGCGCGTCCGGGAGGACCAGCATCGCGGCCCGCGAGGGAGCCGCCGCGGCGCGGGCCTCGAAGGCGCGGACCGGGGTGCCGTCGGTGGATCGCAGTTCGAAGCTGCGATGCGCGTACGCGCCGCCCGCGATCTCGGGGATCGGGGGATGGTCGTGGGGATCGAAGCACATGGGTGGGACGCTCCTTGTGGTGAGGGTGGGGTCACGCTGTCGGGCCGGCGCCGGGATCGGCGGGGCGGCCGGTGCTGCCCGTGGCCGGGCAGGCCGGCGCCGGCGGGGTCGGTGGCTACATCGCGCCGACTGCCTCCATCTCGGCCGGGTCGAGCCGCCAGGTGGCGGCCTGCACGTTCTGGCGCACCTGCTCGGCCGAGCTGGCGCTGGCGATAACGCTGGCGACGTCCGCGTGGGAGAGCAGCCATCCGAACGCCAGGCCGAGCAGCGAATGGTGACGCTCCTCGGCGAACTGCCGGAACCGCTCGAGACGCTCGAAGTTCTCCGGCGTCAGGACACGCCCGGCGCGCTGGCTCTCGCCCAGGCGCGCTCCCTGCGGCGTCACGCCCTCGCGGTACTTGCCGGTGAGGAATCCCGATTCGAGCGGGTAGTAGGGGATGAGGCCCACCCCGAGCGCCCGGCAGGCGGGCAACAGCTCCCGCTCGATGTCGCGGGTCAGCAGGTTGTAGTGGTCCTGCGCCGAGATGGGCCGGACCAGGTGGCCCGTGCGCGCGGTCCAGTCGGCGTCGACCAGCTGCCACGCCGCGAAGTTGCTGTAGCCCGCGTAGCGGACCTTGCCGGCCCGCACGAGGTCGTCGAGCGCCCGCAGTGTCTCCTCGATGGGCGTGGCGGGATCCGGCTGGTGCAGCTGGTACAGGTCGATCCAGTCGGTGCCCAGCCGTCGCAGGCTGGCCTCGACCGAGTGGACGATCCAGCGGCGCGAGGTTCCCGTCTCGTAGGGCGAGTCGCTCATGGCCATGCCCACCTTGGTCGCGAGCACGACGTGCTGGCGACTCGGGCCGAGCAGCTTGCCGAGGAGCGTTTCGGAGGCGCCCCTGCCGTAGATGTCGGCGGTGTCGATGAAGGTGACGCCCAGGTCCAGGGCCTGGTGAAGCACCTCGCGGCCGCGCGCCTCGTCGAGCCGCGTGCCGAAGTTGTTGGCGCCGAGGCCCACCTCGGAGACCAGCAGCCCCGAGTGCCCCAGCCGTCGATAGTCCATCTGTGCCTCCCGGCAGCGATCCGGTGGGATGGTGCGATGGTCTCACGGCTCGACCCATCGCGCCGCCGCGCACCCGGGCGACGCGGCGCCGGCTGCGCCGTCAGCTCGTGCAGCGCAGGCCCGCCGGCGGAACGGTGCGGGAGAGGAGGTAGGCGTCGACCGCGTCGCGCACGCACGCGCTCACGAGGTACCCGGTGTGCCCCTCGCCGACGCGCGTGACCAGCACCGAGGAGGTGAGTTGCCGCGCGACGTCCTGGGCCCAGGCGTAGGGCGTGGCGGGGTCGCCGGTCGACCCGACCAGCACGATCGGCGGCGCGCCCGGCGCCGTGATCGGGGCGGGGACCCGCTCCGGGGGCGTGGGCCAGTAGGCGCAGTCGACGTCGTTGAACGCCAGCAGGCGCCCGACGCGCGGGGCGACCGCGGTGAACCGCGTGGCCATGGCACTGTAGGCCGCCGGGTCACGCGGGGAGGGCCAGTCGAGGCACGTCACGGCGTAGTAGGCGTCGACGAGGTTGGAGTACGAGCCGTCGGGGTTGCGGCCGCGGAGCGGATCGCCGAGCAGCAGCATGAGGCTCCCGTCGCCGGCGCGAGCCTGGGCGAGCGCGTCGGCCAGCACCGGCCACGCGGCCTGCGTGTAGAGCGACTGGGTGATGGCCTCCCACGCCTGCGTGGGGCCCACGGACCCGCGGCCCGTCAGGCGCGGCGTGGGCAGCGGGTGCCGGTCGATCTGGCGCAGGAGGGCGTCGAAGGCAGGCCCCGGCCGCCCCCCGGAGTGGAACGCGCAGCCGGGGTGGGCGGCGCAGTCGGCCAGGAAGCGGTCCAGTGCCCCTTCGAACGCGACGGCCTGGTCCTCGCGGAACGAGGCCTCCGCGAGGCTCGGGTCCACCACGCCGTCCAGGGCGAGGGCGCGCACGTGGGTGGGGAACAGCGAGGCGTAGTCCTCCCCGATCAGCGTGCCGTACGAGAACCCCAGGTAGGTCAGCGTCGTGTCGCCCAGCGCGGCACGGACCTGGTCGAGGTCACGGGCGACGTCCTCGGTCGAGAGATACGGCAGGAGGCTCGCGTTGCGCTGTCCGCACTGCTGCGCGAACGCCTTCGCGCCGTCGAGCAGGTTGGCCAGCTCCGCGGGCGTGTCGGCGGTCGAGTCCTCCGGGAT
>DAIDTV010000179.1 GCA_027457005.1 Chloroflexota bacterium | reverse complement strand
GCACCGCGCCCAGCAGGACGATGGTGAAGAGGGCGAGGTCCTCGCCAGACACGGCCTCCACGAAGCCCACCGCCACGCCCTTCTTCGACCAGCCCTCGCTGATGGTCAGGGCCGGGCGGCCGAACGAGCCTGCCGGCAGGTCGACAAGCACCGTCTGTGGCGAGGCGCCCTTGACGACGTCGACCGCCAGTCCGGTGGCGTCCTCGATCGCGGCGGCCACCGCCGCCAGGCGCGCCTCGGACGCTGGACCCGGGGTGTCCACGCCCGAGACCTTGACCCGGATCGCGCTGATGAAGGCATTTCCCGGGGCATTCGTGAAGCGGCTGGGGTCGGAGAGCCAGGCCGCGCCGGCGAGCGTGGTGAGCACAAGCGGCGGGCTGTTGACGTAGGCGGCGAGCGAGCGCGTGGGCCCGAGGGTCTGGCCGTCGGGGAGCGTCACCTGCGGCAGGCCGTACGTCTCCAGGCGACCGCCCGCCAGGGGGTTGAACCCGGGCACGCAGTCGGGGTTGTACTCGCCCACCGGCGCCCAGCGCGAGAAGAGCTCGGAGCGGGGCACCTGGTCCTCCCGGCTCACCTGCCGGAACCAGTCGCCCGAGGCCTCGATCGGCGCCTGGTTCGCGGGCTTGAGGTTGGACCCGATCACCACGGCGCTCTGGTAGATGGCGAGATCGGGCGGCTGCAGCTGCGCCGCCAGGTGATCGGGACCGACCTGGCGATACGTCACCGGTCCCGCGGTCCAGTGCGGCGAGGCGTCGTAGTAGTCGGCGTGGGACAGCGTCGCGAGGTACGCTTGGTACGCGTCGTTGGCGCTGGCCGTCTGCGTGCCGACCGGCGTCCAGCTCGACAGGGCGTCGGGTGCGGTGCCCACGAGCACGGCGGCGGGATCCGCGGCCCGATCGGTCGTGATCTGCATCGTCTCGTCGATGAAGCTGCGGTCGCTCACGAGCACGGGGATCGTGGGCTGCGGTCCCGCCAGCGACGATGCCGTCGCCGGGACGTCCGAGGCGTCCAGGTAGCGGCCAGTCGTCACGCAGCGATCGAGGTGCGCGAGCTGCGCTTCGGCCACCGGATCGATGCCCGCCACCACGATCGGCTCCGACCAGCCAAGGTCAAGACCAGGGGTATCGGACCGGAACGCGCCGCCGAGCGAGGCGTCGGGCGTCAGCCCGCCCCAGCAGGCGACGGTGGCCGTGCAATCAATGCGCACCGCGCCGACCTCGAGGACCTGCGCCGCGGCGGCGCCTGTCTGCCCGGCCGTCACCGACACGATCCGGCCCCGCGGCGCCACCACCAGATACTGCGCCGGGAGGGGCGGGTAGTGCGAGAGGCCGGCCTCGCCACTGGCCGCCGCGCGGATGCGAAAGACGGTCACCGGACCTGAACCCACGAGCGTCGCCACGTCGACGGGGAACTCCGCCGGCCATTGCACGAAGCCGACCACCGCGATGGGCGCCGCGACCGCCACGTCGGGCACCGCCCGGATCGCGGCCAGCTGTGCCTCGGTGATCCCGCCGGTGAGTCCGGAGAGGAAGTTCGGGCGCACCAGCCCCTCGCGCTGTTCCAGGGCAGTCTGCGAGCCGGTCGGACGGACCAGGATGTCGTACGGCGTGTTCCAGGCCTGGGCGATGTCACCCGTCAGCACGGCCTGCGTGGTGCGCGACACCCCGGCCAGCACGAGGAAGCCCGAGACCGCGGTGAGGAGCCCGGCGGCCGCCAGCACAGTCGCCACGCGCCGCGAGAGCAGGCCTCGGACCGCGAGACGAATCATTCGAGCGCCCGGGTTTCGAGCGGCCCCGCTCGATCGAGGCGCTGCTCGCCGTCGATCCGCCCCCCGGCCAGGTGCACCACCCGGTCGGCGAAGGCGGCCACCGCCGGATCGTGGGTGGCCAGCACGATCGTGAGATCGTGGTCCCGGCGCACCGCTTCGAGGACCGCGATCAGGCCCTCGGTGGTGGCGGCGTCGAGGTTACCCGTCGGTTCGTCGGCGAGGAGCAACTCAGGGCTCCCCATCAGCGCACGGGCCAGGCCGACGCGCTGGCGCTCGCCGCCCGAGAGGCGCGAGGGCGGGGCGTCCAGCCGATCGCCCAACCCGAGCTCGACGAGCAACGCGCGGGCCTCGACCTGCAGCTCGCGCCAGCGGCCCCAAGGCAGGCGCGCCGCCACGAGATTCTCCAGCGCGGTCAGTCCGGAGAGGAGATGGGGATCCTGGAACACGAGGCCGAGGTGGTGGGCACGGAACTCGGCCAGCTCGCGCTCCGCCGCGCCATCCACGTGGGTGCCGAGCACATTGATCGTGCCATCGGTCGGTCGGTCGAGCCCCGACACGAGGTTGAGCAGCGTCGTCTTGCCCGAGCCGGACGGCCCGGTGACCGCCAGCGCCTCACCGCGAGCGACGTACAGATCGACCTCTGCGAGCGCATGGACGACGTCCGTGCCGCTCGCGTAGGTGCGCGACACGCCGTCGAGCGCGATGGCGGGCAGGCGCTCAGGCAGACTCTGCGGCGCGCTCATCTCGGACCCTCACGCGCGGCCGGGCGGCGATCTCGTCCAGGTGCCCTCGAAGCCCCTCAAGCCAGCGGAGTTGAGCCTCGACCGCGCCGATCTCGGCATCACGCGCCTCGGCGCGGAACCCGCCCGCGTCGTCCGCTCGGGCCGCTCGCAGCCGATGCAGCGTCGCCGTCCGCTCGTCGGTCATCGCCGCGACGAGGGCGGGCATCCGCTCGGGTACGACGAGGCGCGCCACGGCGAGGCGAGCGACGAGTTCGTCGGACGGCCCCGCTGTCAGCCACTCATCGGCCGCCCGTCGGCCCGCCTCGGTGAGCGTGAGGCGCTGCCGATCAGGACGGGTCTCTTGATGGATCCGCCGGCTTGTCACGAGCCCGTCACGGCCCATGCGCCCGAGCGTGAGGTACACCTGCGCCGGGCGGGTGACCCAGGTCGACCCGAGTTCGGCCTCCAGGGTCGAATGCAGGTCGTAGCCATGGCTCGGGCCGGCCAGCAGGAGCGCAGCGAGGGCGCCGGAGAGTCCCATGGCTGCTCAGGCGGCTCGACAAGCGGACGGCGGCGCCGCAAGACGAGTCGGAATCCTGCCGCTTGTTGCGCTAGCCACTCAATGACTATACCATCGTTGTCTACAACCGCCGAGGCGGCAACGCTCCTTTCCTTGGTGAAGGGCAGGATCTGGGCGGTCTGGCAGAGCAGGTGCTGCCCCGGCGCGGCGCTCGGCGTTGTCGGGATACTGACCGTGCCGGTCATGTCCGGGGCACAACCGGCGAGCAGGCCGGCGGTCAGCGCGATGGCGAGCCACCAGACCGGCTTCGAGTGCGTCAGACGCACCGAGAGGACGCCTGCAGTACGACCTGAGCCCCGTCCCTCCATGACGCTCACGGTCCCGCAGAGGTCCCGAGCACGTCAAGGGATCCGATGGTCCCGAACCACCGACCGAGTCCAGACAAGCCTCTCGCCGTAATCACCGCCAAGTCCACCTCCTGCCGGACTGGCGGAGCACTTCCTGCCGCACTCGTGAGGCTATCACGTCACCAACCCGCAGGTCCACCTCCTGCCGGACTGGGTCCACACCTCCTGCCGGACTGGCTGACCCTACGGGTTGGCATGGCTTGCGCCATGCCCGACCGCACCCTGCCGTCCTGGTTCCTTGCGCGGGATGAGCTTGCCGGACAGGACAGCGTCCGGCCCGACTTCCCCGATGTCCGGCATCACCGGGCCCGAAGGTGCGGCGGGCAGCCGTGCTTCGCTTCGCGTGCGTGTGGCGGCGGGCAGTCAAGGGGTCGCAACTCCGGTGGCGAATGCTGCCACCAGCCGGTCCATGAAGGTCCGATCCGTGCTCCTCGGTGGATCGCTCGTGCGCACGAGGAGCGCCGCGTTCGCCACGCGCAGCCAGCGGCACTGAAAGCCGCCCTGCCCGCCACTCGTCGCCAGCGGCGGCGCGGCCAGCGCCGCGGCAGTTCCCTCGCCGATCGGCAGGGCACGGCCGAGCGCGTCCGGCGACGGGGCGATCTCGACGAGGGACATGCTGGGCACGTCGGCGGGGATGACGGCCACCGCGTAGTCCCGCGCGGCCGGCAGCACACCGCCGCAGTCGGAGAACGGGATGTCCTGCCCGATCGGGTTCAGCACGAGACCCGGCACCACCGTCCGCAGCCCGGCGGTCACGCGCGCGAGGTCGAGCGGATGCGGTGCGGTCGCTGCGTCCCCCGTCCAGAGCACGGCCTCGGCGACCATCGCCCGACCGCAGGCCGTGTCCTGTCCGCCGCACTCGGCGGCGCGCGGGTCATGGACGTGGACGCGCAGGATGGCCGGGCCGCTCCCGAGCCCGCTCGTGGCGAGGAAGTGGAAGG
>DAIDTV010000178.1 GCA_027457005.1 Chloroflexota bacterium | reverse complement strand
GGCCATCACCACGGCGGGCTCGCCGCCCTGGTCGTTGCTGGCGAAGTCCCAGATCCCGATCCCGCGCGTGCAGTGGAGGATGGCCTGGTCCATCGAGAGCCAGTTCAGCGACGGCTGCTTGCCCGCGACGATCACGTTCACGTACTGGCGGCTGCGCAGGCAATGGTCCGCCACCGACAACAGGCAGTTGGCGTCGGGTGGCAGGTAGACCCGGACGACCTCCGCCTTCTTGTTGACGACGTAGTCGATGAACCCGGGGTCCTGGTGGCTGAAGCCGTTGTGGTCCTGCCGCCATACATGCGAGCTCAGCAGGTAGTTGAGCGAGGCGATCGGCCGGCGCCAGGGGATGCGGTTGGTGGTCTCCAGCCACTTGGCGTGCTGGTTGAACATCGAGTCGATGATGTGGATGAACGCCTCGTAGCAGTCGAAGAGACCGTGTCGTCCCGTCAGGAGGTAGCCCTCGAGCCAGCCCTGGCAGAGGTGCTCGGACAGCACTTCCATGACCCGGCCCGTCGGCGCCACGTGGTCGTCGGTGGGCAGGATCTCGCCGTCGAAGGCGCGGTCCGTGACCTCGAACACGGCGCCCAGCCGGTTGGAGGCGGTCTCGTCCGGGCCGAAGAGGCGGAACGTCTCCCCGTTTCGCGAGATCACGTCCCGCAGGAACGTGCCAAGGACGCGCGTGGGCTCGGCGCGCGACGTACCGGGCCGCTCCACGGCCACGGCATAGTCGCGGAAGTCCGGGAGCGAGAGGTCACGCAGCAGCAGGCCGCCGTTCGCGTGCGGGTTCGCGCTCATGCGCCGCCAGCTGGTGGGCGGCAGCGCCTGCAGCTCCGGCACCAGGGCGCCCCGCTCGTCGAACAGCTCCTCGGGCCGGTAGCTCTTCATCCACCGCTCGAGCAGCGCCATGTGCTCCGGGTTGCCCCGCACCTCGGCAATGGGCACCTGGTGCGATCGCCAGGACCCCTCGGTCTGCTTCCCGTCCACCTCCTTCGGGCCGGTCCAGCCCTTGGGGGTCCGCAGCACGATCATCGGCCAGCGAGGGCGTGCGCTCTCGCCGCGCTCCCGTGCCGCGCGCTGGATGTCGTGGATCTCGCGCACGCAGTCGTCCAGGACCGACGCCAGGCGCTGGTGCACCGTGGCCGGGTCGTCGCCCTCCACGAAGTACGGGTGGTACCCGTGCCCCTCGAAGAGCTTCTGGAGCTCGTCGTGGGGCACGCGCGCGAGGACGGTGGGGTTGGCGATCTTGTAGCCGTTGAGGTGCAGGATCGGGAGGACCGCTCCGTCCGTCACCGGGTCGAGGAACTTGTTGCTCTGCCAGCTGCCCGAGAGCGGGCCGGTCTCGGCCTCGCCGTCACCCACCACGCAGCAGACGAACAGGTCGGGGTTGTCGAAGGCCGCGCCGAACGCGTGCGAGATGGCGTAGCCGAGCTCGCCCCCCTCGTGGATCGAGCCGGGCGTCTCCGGCGCAACGTGGCTTGGGATCCCGCCCGGGAACGAGAACTGGCGGAACAGCTTCCGCATCCCGTCCTCGTCCTGCGTGATGCTCGGGTAGACCTCCGAGTACGTCCCCTCCAGGTAGGCGTTGGCGACGATGCCGGGTCCGCCATGGCCGGGACCGATGATGTAGATCGCGTCCAGGCCCCAGTTCCGGATGACCCGGTTCATGTGGGCGTAGACCAGGTTGAGGCCCGGCGTGGTGCCCCAGTGCCCGAGCAGCCGTGGCTTGACGTGCCCGGGGACGAGCGGCTCGCGCAGCAGGGGGTTGTCGAGCAGGTAGATCTGCCCGACGGAGAGGTAGTTGGCCGCCCGCCAGTAGGCGTCGATCAGGCGGAGCTCCTCGGGGGACAGGGGACCCCCCGAGGAAGTTGCGGTGGTCTCCGTCGCGCGCTCGGCGTCCTGCATATCCTGCACCGCCTTTCGTTGCTACGGCACCACGGTGACCGGGCCGGGGCCTCCGGATGCCCGGGTCAGGGCCTCCAGGCGACCAGACTACGGCACCACCGCGACCAGGCAGGTCGGTCCGCCGTCGGCGAGCGCGAACTCGTCGAGCTCCAGCTCGACCACGCGGTCGCCCGCTGCCCGCAGCAGTGATGCGGTCCGTGGGTGGCCGGCGGCCATGAACACGCGGCCGCCCAGGGCGAGCACGTTGGCCGCACCTGCCTCCGCGTCCGGCACCATGAGGCGTTCGACCAGGTCCGCCGGCGCCGACCCCGGCGATCGGTCGAGCGAGGCGAAGCCGGCAGCGGTGCCGAGGAGCCTGCCGGGGCCCAGGGACGTGACCGCGCTCGCGAGGTGGAGCCGGTCCGTGACCGGGCAGAGGAAGGCCTGGTAGCCGAACCGCCCGACGGCAAGGGCGAGCTGTCCGGCCCCGCACACGTTGGTGCGGCCGGAGACTCCGATCGCGACGCGGTCCCCGTACACGACCACGTCCCCGCCGTCGAGGGAGCCGGCGTCCTCGATCTCGACGACCTCGGCGCCGGGGGCGAGCTCCTGGGCGCGGGCGGCGCCGGACGCGACCTCGCCGCGGCGCGATAGTGCGCCGGGACGGGTGACCACGAGCAGGTCGGTTGAGCCCTCCGGACTGCTCGCGTGGGGAAGGGCGATGAGGGTGTCCGAGACGAACGTCGCGTCGGGAAGCGCGGGCTCGGTCGGCAGCTCCACGAGATCGAGCCCCGCGGCGGAGAGCGCGGCCACGAACGCGCGGTGCTGGGCAGCGGCCCGGACGGGATCGATCCGGGACCGCTCGGGGTGGGTCGAGAGGGCGTCGGAGAAGGCGGCGGACGGCTCGCGGACGATGACGCGCATGCCGGGCCCTACTGCTCGAGCACCGGGCGCGCCTTCTCCGGGTCGTCGACCACGAAGGCGAACATGGCGCGGTCCCCCCAGCGCCCGATGAAGAGGTGGCCGTGGATGTTCACGCCGGCGTCGGCCAGCCGTCGCGCGATCTTCGCCATCCCTCCCGGCTGGTCGTCGACCTCCGCCAGCAGGGACTCGCCCTCGAAGTAGGTGTACCCGCCGTCGACGAGTACCTGCCGCGCGGTGTCGTCGTCGGCCGTGGTCAGGATCACGTGGCCGGTGTCACCGAGCCCGCCTCCGCCGATCGCCCGCAGGTCCACGCCGCGCGCGGCGAGTGCCTCGGCGAGATTCGCGAGCGCGCCGGGCTCGTTCTTCAGCTGCACGATGAACTGCTGGGCCATGGCTCCTCCGCGGACTCGTGCCGCCCGGACTCGCGCCGCCGGGCCTCCGGCCCGGCGATCGGATTGCGGGTGGATTCTAGGGCCGCCACGATGCTGGTGGCAGGGGCCGTCGGTCCCGAGACTCAGCGGATCCCCGTGTCGTACTCCAGGTCCACGGTCTGCACGCCTCCGATCCCGGCGGCCAGCGTGACCGTCACCGGACGCGGCGCGCCCATGAGTCCCGCAACGGGCATGCCGGCGACGGAGAAGGTGCCCGACGTGTCCACGGTGATGCGGTACCGCCCGTCGGGGCCGGAGGTGGCGCGCGCTACCTCGCGGCCCGTCGAGTCGTCGAGCACGATCACCGCGCCCGCGACCGGCCGGGCGGCACAGCCCGGTTGCGGCGGGTTCCGTTCGACGGGGCAGGTCGGGCCGGCGGTGACCGAGCCGACGATCGTCTGTGGCGGTCCAGCGGGCAAGACCGTGGATCCGGGCGAGCAGGCGGCGGGGAGGGCGGCGAGGAGCGCTGCCAGGAGGGCGGCGAGGAGCGGCGGGAGCAGGGCAGGCCGCACGAGGGGGGAGCGCGCGGCCGACGCGATTACGGCCGGTGGACGTGCAGGCGAACCGGGCGGCATGCCCGAGAGACGGACCGGCGGGTCCGGCAGTTCCCGCATCGACGCCGTTCTGGCGGCGCGTTCATCTGCTGCTGCCCATGCCACGTGGGGTAAGGCCGACGTTGCCGCCGTGAGGCGCCACCGCCGGTTCGGCGTCCGGTTGCGCCGCACCCGGCGCTCCGCCGATGTGGTGTCCCGGCGCAGCGGTGGTCCGCCGCTGCGGCGGTCCGGCGCAGTGATGGTCCGGCGCTATTGCACGCGCGGCGTGCGACAGCGGCACGGCAGCGGTGTTCCGGCGCCATTGCACGCGCGGCGTGCGACAGCGGCCCGGCAGTGGTGTTCCGGCGCCATTGCACGCCAGGCGATCCTTACGTGGACCCCGCTCGATCGGATTCCGCCGTTTCGGGCCAGTGGGAGGCGGTTCCCCGCACGAACGAGCTCCGCAGGCGAGCCGGGCGCGTAGCTGCGGGCCGCTCCTGACCTCGTAAGGGTCTCCCCGTGTGCAATAGCGATGAATGCCGATGGGACGGTGAGTGCCCATGGCGCGATGATTGCCGATGGCGCGGCGATTGCCGATGGCGCGGGAGTGCCTATGGGA
>DAIDTV010000177.1 GCA_027457005.1 Chloroflexota bacterium | reverse complement strand
GGAGTCGACCGTGCCGAGTCGTTCGATCCGGGCGGGAAAAGCGGGCGGGGACGGGTCGGGGCGATAGGGCGGCATGCCCGGCGGGGCCGGTCCGGCGCCAACAGGTCGGTCGCGCTGGTCGGGCGCCATCTCGGCCACCGTCCTCAGCCGTCAGCCGCGCACGGGTTCCGCCGCGCGCCTGCTCACCGCACCGCTTCAGTGCGCCTGCGCCGGCACCCCGGCCTCGGGCCGCTCCAGCTCGAAGGCGCGGTGCAGCGCTCGCGCGGCCTTCTCGAGGTGCGCCTCGCCGATCATGCAGGTGATCCGGATCTCCGACGTGGAGATCATCTCGATGTTGATCCCCTCGTCGGCGAGCGTGCCGAACATCCGCGCCGCGTAGCCGGGCGCGTTCTGCACCCCGGCCCCCACGATCGACACCTTGGCGACCGAGTCGTCCACGGTGAGCTCGCGCGCGCCCATCTCGGTGACGATCGGCTCGAGCAGGCGGCGGGCGCGCACGAGGTCCGAGCGGGGCACGGTGAAGGACAGGTCGGTGGCCCCGGCGTGGCCCACGTTCTGCACGATCATGTCCACGTTGATGCCCGCGTCCGCGAGGGGCGCGAAGACGCCGCGGGCGATGCCGGGTCGGTCCGGGACGGCGACCAGCGTCAGCTTGGCCACGTTGCGGTCGGTTGCCAGGCCGCGCACCTTGTTGCGCTGCTCCACGTCGGGGTCCTCCTTGATGCGCGTGCCCGGATGGTCGCTGAACGTGGACCGCACGGCGATCTCGACGTCGTTGACCCAGCCGAGCTCGACGGCGCGGGTCTGCATGACCTGGGCGCCCTGGTGGGCCAGCTCGAGCATCTCCTCGTAGCCGATCACCGGGAGGAGCCGGGCCTCCGGGACCACCCGTGGGTCGGCCGTGAAGATGCCCTCCACGTCGGTGAAGATCTCGCAGCGCTCGGCGCCGAGGCGCGCGGCCAGGGCGACGGCCGTGGTGTCCGATCCGCCGCGGCCGAGCGTGGTGATCTCGCCCGCGGAGTGGCTGTCGGCGGTGGAGCCCTGGAACCCGGCCACGATCACCACGTTGCCGGCCTCGAGCTCGCGCAGGATGCGGGCTGGGTCGACGTTGGCGATGCGGGCGCGACCGTGCGCGGTGTCGGTGCGGATGCCAGCCTGGGCACCGGTGAGCGAGACGGCCGCGGTTCCCAGCGTGTGGAGCGCCATGGTGACCAGCGCGCAGCTCTGGTACTCGCCCGTGGCGAGGAGACGATCCATCTCGCGGGGGTCGGGGTCGCGGGTGATCTGCCCGGCCAGCTCGATCAGGTGGTCGGTGGTGTCGCCCATGGCGCTGACGACGACGACCAGCGACGACCCGGTGGCGCGCTCGGCGGCGATGCGGCGGGCGACGTGGCGGATGCGGTCGGCGTCGGCGAGCGAGGAGCCGCCGTATTTCTGGACGACGAGTGACATGGCGGGATTGTACCGGGGGCTCCGCCACGTTCACGGCTTCGCGGAGCGCACCCCACGGCCAATTCGGGCCAGTGCCCGGGGTCTGTGGCCGAAGGGGCGCCTCGGCGGCCATTTGCGGCCGAAGGGGCGCCTCGGCGGCCATTTGCGGCCCCGGCGGCCGCCGCGGGCACGCCAGCCTCCGCGAGCGCGCCGGCCTCCGCCCGTTCTTGACCAACGCTCGCCCTGTGATCGGGAGACGGGCCCTCGTCGCGCGGGCCGGCCTGCCGTTGCGTGACGCGCAGCACGGCCCGCCGCGAGACGCGATATTCGTGGACTGGTGGCGGTCCACGCGTCTTCTTCGAATCCAGCGGCCTACGGCGAGGTCGACAAGCCGTCCGGCGCTCACCCGGCGAGCGATGGGCGCAATCGCGGGGCCACGGCCCCGAGCTTCCGCCGCGGGCCGCAGACGTGCCCGAGCTTCCGCCAGATATTCACCCCCGGAACGCGAAATGCCTCCGGCGGCACCCACGGATGCCTCCCCGCCCGTTCCGGGACGCGAATGATTCGTACCTCGTGCAAACCACGGTCGGAACTCGCGATATTCGTGGTACTCGGCTGAGCGTCGGGCTCCCGGGCCTGGCGCGCGTTCCCCCGGCCAGAGAGTGGCAGAGCGGCTGCGCGAGGGAAACGGAGAGCGGCTGAGGGGAGCACGCAGAGCGGCTGCGCGAGAGCACGGCGAGCGGCTGCGCGAGAGCACGGCGAGCGGCCGCGGGAAAGCACGGCGGCGGCCGCGCGAGAACCTTGATCGACTCTTGATCGCCTCCCGCTACGATGGGCCCCATGCACCCCTCCAACCGGTCCCCACGCGCGCGGATCCTGGTGGTCGAGGACGAGGCACGCCTGCGCGAGCTGCTCCGGCTCTACCTCGAGCGCGCCGGGTACGCGGTCCGCGAGGCGGCCGACGGGCGGGCGGCGCTCGACGCGTTCGACGAAGATCCGCCGGACCTCCTGATCGTCGACCTGATGCTGCCGAAGCTGCAGGGCGAGGCGCTCATCCGGGCCATCCGCGAGGACTCGCCGGTGCCGATCCTGATCGCGTCGGCGAAGCGCAGCGACGTCGAGCGGATCGCCGGCCTGCGGCTGGGCGCGGACGACTACCTGCCCAAGCCGTTCAACGTGCACGAGCTGGTCGAGCGGGTGAACGCGATCCTCCGCCGGACCGGCACCGGCGCAGGCGCAGGGATTGGCGCCGCGGGGGGTACGGCTCCCGGAGCGGGCCCAGGAGGCGGCCCAGCCGGTTCCGGGCGCGATGCCGGCCCCCGCCTGTCGTTCGCCGGCGGCCGGTTCGTGTTCGAGCCGTCGACCCGCGCCTACACCTGCGACGGGCGCGCCGGAAGGCTGACGCCCGCCGAGGCACGCCTCCTGCTCGCGCTGGTCCGTGCCGCCGGGACGCCGCTCGACCGGGAGCAGCTCCTTCCCACGGTCGCCGGGCCGCACGCCGAGACGTCGCGCAACGTCGACGTCCACGTCGGCAACCTGCGACGGAAGCTGGGCGACGACGCGGCCGACCCGTGGGCGATCGAGACGATCCCCGACGTGGGCTACCGCTGGCTGGCCTCGGCCGACCCGCACCGATCCGACCGGGCGCAGGCCTGAGCGTGGACCGCCTGGGCGTCCGCCTGGCCCTCGCGATCGGCGGAGCCGTCGCCGTCGTCATCGTGGTCGCCGGCATCCTGGTCAACGTCCTGGTCGGGTCCCGGTTCTCCCAGTACCTCGAGCAGGAACAGGCCGCGCGCCGGGACCAGGCCGTGGCCCTGGTGGCCGACGCCTACCGGTTCAACGGCTCGCTCTCGCTCACGGCCCTGGAGCTGCGCCAGCTGGCCACGGTGGCGGGCGGGCCGGTCGCGATCTTCGACGCCTCCGGGCGCCTCGTCGGACGGTCGGCGGGGCTCGGTGCTGCGCTCGGAGGGCCGGTCGACAGCGCGCCGATCGTCGTCGGCGGGCAGACGGTGGGCCGACTCGACGTCCAGAGCCGGGGGCTCGCGGCCGCCGTCGTGCAGACCGCGTCGACCGCGTTCCGCCGTGCCATCGACCAGACACTGCTGATCGCCGGGCTCGTCGCCGTCGTGGCCAGCGTGCTGGTGGCACTTGCCATGGGCCTGCGCATGACGCGGCCGCTCTCGGACATGGCGGCTGCGACGCACCGGCTGGGCGGCGGCGACCTTTCGACCCGCGTCCCCGTGCCCACCGACCGCGAAGGGCACGACCTCGCGCTCGCCTTCAACTCGATGGCGGAGAGCCTGCAGCGCTCGGAGCAGCTGCGGCGCCGGGCGGCCAGCGACCTCGCGCACGAGATCGCCACGCCCGTGACGGTGCTGACGACCCAGCTCGACGCGATGGCCGACGGGGTGGTCCCGGCGACGGCCGGGCAGCTGGCGGCGACCCGCGAGACGGCGGGCGAGGTTGCACGGCTCGTGGGCGACCTGCACGACCTCGCGGCGGCGGAAGGGGCGTCGCTGCTGCGGACCCCCGAGCGGGTCGACCTGCTGGCACTGGCCACCGACTCGGCGGCGGTGGTGCAGGCGCTGTACGGGCAACAGCAGGTGGCGCTCCTGGGGCCGGCCGTGATCGGCGCGGGACCGGTCCGCGCTGAGGCCGATCCGCGGCAGGTGGGGCGCGCGCTGCAGAACCTGCTGACGAACGCGGCGGTCTACACGCCGGCCGGCGGGACCGTGCGGCTGAGCGTGGCCCGCGAGGGAGGAGCAGCGCGGATCCGGGTGGCGGACACGGGGCCGGGAATCCCGCCGGAGCACCAGGCGCGCGTCTTCGAACGCTTCTACCGCGTCGACCGCGGCCGCTCGCGCGACACTGGCGGAACCGGCCTCGGGCTGGCCATCGTCAAGCACGTGCTGGAGCGCCACCAGGCGCGCCTGGAGATCAGCAGCGAGCCGGGCAAGGGCAGCAGCTTCGCCGCCGTGTTTCCGGGC
>DAIDTV010000176.1:4072-4430 GCA_027457005.1 Chloroflexota bacterium | reverse complement strand
GTACCACGCCACCCCGGAGCAGTACGAGGAGGCCGTGCAGGCAGCCGTCCGTGCCTTCGAGATCACGCGCCACCTGCCTGCCTACGAGCGTGGCGCCATCCTGCGCTCGATCTCGGCCGGGATCCGCGAGCGCCGGGAGGAGCTGGGCCATCTGCTGGCCCTGGAGGCGGGCAAGCCGATCAGGGACGCCCTGGTCGAGGTGGACCGGGCCAGCCTGACGTTCCGGCTGGGCGCCGAGGAAGCCGAGCGCATGTACGGCGAGACGATCCCGCTCGACCTCATGCCCTCGTCGAAGGGCCGCGTCGGGATCACGCGCCGGTTCCCGGTCGGGCCGGTCGCGGCGATCAGCCCCTTCAAC
>DAIDTV010000176.1:245-4062 GCA_027457005.1 Chloroflexota bacterium | reverse complement strand
CACAAGGTCGCCCCCGCCATCGCGGCGGGCTGTTCGGTGGTCCTGAAGCCGCCGTCGAAGGACCCCCTCGTGATGCTGACGATCGGCGAGATCATCGAGAAATCCGGCGCACCGGAAGGCTCCGTGAGCATCCTGCCGATGACCCGCGAGCTCGGCGACCGGATGGTGGCCGACGATCGCTTCAAGCTGCTCACCTTCACCGGCTCGCCGGCGGTGGGCTGGGCGATGAAGGCGAAGGCCGGCAAGAAGCGGGTGGTCCTGGAGCTGGGCGGCAACGCCGGCGTCATCGTCGACCGGTCGGCCGACCTGGACTGGGCGGTCCGGCGCATCCTGGTCGGCGCCTTCTCGTACGCGGGCCAGGTCTGCATCAGCGTGCAGCGGATCTTCGTCCATGCCGACGTCATGGACGCGTTCCTCGACAAGTTCATCGCCGGCGCCCGCGGGCTGAAGCTGGGCGATCCGACCGACCCGGCCACCGACCTCGGACCGATGGTCGACGAGAAGGCGGCGCGGCGGACGCAGGACTGGGTGGACGAGGCGGTCGCCATGGGCGGACGCGTGCTGCTCGGCGGGAAGGCCGACGGCACGTTCTTTCCGCCCACCGTGCTCGCGAACACGCCGGTGGAGGCGAAGGTCTGCTCGAGCGAGGCGTTCGCGCCGCTCGTGGTCGTGTTCCCCTTCACCGATTTCCCCGACGCGGTACGGCAGGTGAACCAGAGTTTCTTCGGGCTGCAGACGGGCGTCTTCACCAACGACCTGACCAACGCGTGGCACGCGTTCAACGAGACCGAGGTCGGGGGCGTGATCGTCAACGACATCCCGACCTACCGGATCGACCACATGCCCTACGGCGGGGTCAAGGACTCCGGGCTCGGCCGCGAGGGGCTCCGCTGGTCGATCGAGGACATGACCGAGCTGCGCATCATGGTCATCGCCCAGCCGGCCTGATCCGCACGGCCGCGCCCGACGGCGGGAGCGGCTGGCCGCTGGGCTGCGACGGCGCGCTTCCGGCCCGCGAGGCGCGCGTTGCGCGCGACGGCGCGCACCCGGCCGCGAGGCGCACGTTGCGCGCGCGACGCCGTGCACCGCCGCTATCGCCCACCCGCTGCGCGGTAGCGCCATGACCGGACCGCGCCGGCGCTGCTGCTCATCTGGCGTGCGTTAGCGCCACAAACCGGGCGGCGCGGCGCTATCGCACGTCCAGCGAGCCGTAGGTGGACGGGGCGCGATGCGCGAGCCTCCACCCGGGCGCCCGCCGCCCGTTCCCCGCACGGGCAGGGGCCACGCGGGGCCGGCGACCCGGACCATCGGGCACGTCTGCCCGCGTAAGGCGCTCCTGGCGTGCGATAGAGGCAGCCGGACGCCGGAGAGGCAGCCGGACGCCGGAGAGACAACCGGACACCGGGATCGGCCGGCCCCGAAACGAAGGAGCCGGACCCAGCGGCTGTTCCGCCAGGTCCGGCTCGACCACGGGGCCGCGAGGTCAGCGAACGCGCGCGAATGTCCCAGTCAGCGTGATAGCCGTTGCCGGGGCGCCGCCGGTTGTGGGCTTCGGCGTCACGGTGACCGTGATGGTCAGCGTGTCCTTGGCATCGATCGCCTTGTCGAGCGGCTTGACGTCGCTTCCCTTCAGCCAGAACCGGTTCACGCCCGTCGCGGCCATCTTGAACTTGGTGCTGGTCCAGATGTTCGGCGTAGTGGAGTCGGTGACCGTCACCTGGACCGTGGCGTCCGGCTTCACGCCGTAGAGCTTCACGGCCACGCTCGCGAGCCGTCCGTTCCCAACCTTCACGATCGTGGCGCCGCCGTGGATGCTCGTCGTGCTCGTGCTTGCCAGCGTGGCGCGCCAGATGTTGTTGGTGGTGGCCGCGAAGGTGCTCCCGGTGGTCAGGATCAGTAGACCCAGCACCCCCGCGAGGGCGAAACGTCGCATGTGCGCATCCTCCTGCGGGTGTTTCCCGCGTCAGCGGCAGGTGCCGTCACCATGTGCGGCAGGCGCCGAGGCGTGACCGGCGGCTGCCGTCACGGTATGAGGAACGAACGGGACCGCTGGATGTTGCGGGCGTCGGTGAGCCGCTACACGGCCCGATGGTCCCGGTGTCCACCGGGGACGATCGGGTGGGTCCGCTTGTACCCCCGACGTGGGATACCTGTGCACGATCGCCCGATCAGGACGATCGCGCGGGCGAGTCGATGGCCCTGACCGTCGACCGACTCGAAGGAGTGTGCGTGGACGCTTCGGGCGCGGGCGCCGGCGTTCCGGCGACGCGAGCGGGGGACATCGGCGTCCGAGCCAGTGGACCTGCGGCCGGCAATGCGCTCGGCCTGCCCGGCGTGCCCGGGGCGCTTGGCCTCCCAGGGGCGCCCGGCCTGCCCGGCGTGGCCGGCGCGCCCGGCGCGCCCTACGCCGATGACGAGCCCGCGCCCTCGCGGCTCGGCCTGGTCCGGCTCCGTCTCGCCCTTGCCCTGCTGGCCGCCGCCGCAATCCCGATCGCGATAGGCGTCGCCCTGCCCCTCCTCCTCGGCGCCGGAGGACCCGATCAGGCCCAGACCGCGCAGGTGGCACAGGCCGGGAACCAGGTCTCCACCGCGCTCACCGCCGAGCTCGAACGGGACCGCAGCGCCCTCCTCCTCTACGCGGCAAACAGCAGCGCGGTCCGCCTCGCCTCCGGGACCGGCCCCGTCTCGGCCGCGCGCGCCGACCTCCAGCCGATCGCCACGCTGGTGGGGACCGGCGTCCCGGTCGCGACCGTGGTCGACGCGTCCGGAGCCGAGCGCCTGCGCCTGGAGAACGGGCAGTTCGTGGCGGCCGAGCGCGACCCGGTCGACACCACGCTGCTGAAGCCGACGCTTGCCCTTCGCGCCGGCCAGGTCTATCGGTCCGTGCCGTTCACCGGCCCCGACGGGACCCCCCGCCTGGCCATCGCCGCGCCCGTCGTGAGCGGCGGCCACGCCGTGGGCATCGTGCGCTTCGATCTCTCCCTCCAGGCCCTGCTCTCCGGCCCTCAGGCAGCCGTCGCGGCGAGCGGCGGCTACTCGCTCATCGTCGACACGTCCAACGGAACGGTCGTGGCGGACGGGCGCAATTCGTCGGCCGGTGGCATCGCGGGCGCCTCGTCGGCCCTGCCTGCGCCGGACCAGCTGCTCTCGGGTATCGTCCGGCAGGCCGGGCAGACCTGGACGTCGATCCTGAGCGACGGCTGGAGCGTGGACTACTCGCCGCTCGACTCGTCCGTCCCGGGCTTCGGTGACCTGGCGGTGGTCGTGGCGATCCCGGCCGCCCCGGCGACCCCGCCCATCCCGCTGCTCGCGCTGTTCGGCCTGCTCGTCGCGGTCCTCGTCGCGCTTGCCGCCTGGATGGCCCACCAGGTGCTGCAGCCCGCGGTCGAACTGGATCGATCCCACCAGGAGCTGTCACAGCGCCTGGAGGTCGCCCGCCACGACGCGCTCCACGACAGCCTGACCGGCCTCGGGAACCACCGGTCCTTCTACGAGGAGCTGGATCGCCAGCTGCAGGTCACGCGGCGCTACGGCGTGCCGGTGGCGCTCCTGCTGATCGACCTCGACGACTTCAAGCACGTCAACGACACGGCCGGCCACGCCGCGGGTGACGCGGTGCTGGCGTCGGTCGGCGCGTTCCTGGACCGGCACATCCGCGCCACCGACCGTGCCTTCCGCATTGGCGGCGACGAGTTCGCGGTGGTCATGCCCCACACCGACATGGACGGCGGGCTGGTGGTCGCGCACCGGCTGCTCGGCATGGCCCTCGAGCCGGTGGCCCTCGTCACACGCGCGGGCGCTGCGGACACGCGTATCG
>DAIDTV010000176.1:0-235 GCA_027457005.1 Chloroflexota bacterium | reverse complement strand
GGAGCAGCGTTCGCGCGCCCCGTGTCGTTCTCCGCCGGAGTCTCGGCCGTCCCGGTGCCGGCGGAGAGCCGAGTCGAGCTGTACGCCCAGGCCGACGCCGCCCTGCTCTGGTGCAAGCGTCACGGCCGGACCACCGTCGCCGCGTTCGACCCTGCGAAGCACACCCTGGACGGGGAGGACGCCATCGCCGAGCTGTCGCAGGCCGTGGCGTCGGTGGCGGCCCATCGCGCGCTGC
>DAIDTV010000175.1 GCA_027457005.1 Chloroflexota bacterium | reverse complement strand
GTCCTGGGCAGCAGCGGGGCGACCCACACGGCGCTGCTGGAGGCCCCGCTGGGCGGCTGACTCATCTGGCCCGGGCCGCGGGTGTTGCGGTCCGGCGCGGGCACCGGTAGATTCCGCGGACAGTCGTTGACCGGGAGGAGTACCCGTCAACCGCGGACCACAGCGAGCCGGGATGGTGGAAGCCGGCGTCGACAGCGGGACGGGGAATGGACCCGCGAGATGTCCGGGCGAACAGCGAGCGGGGGGCCGCGCAGTAGCCCGGGCCGGAGGCCCACCGTTAGCGCGGGGCAGGTTCGGCGTCAACAGGCCCCGGACCGCGGAATGAGCGGCCGCCAGCGGCGGCCGGAACGAAGGGTGGCACCACGAGGTCCCGACCTCGTCCCTCGCGGGACGGGGTCGATTCGTGTCATGGGCCACTGGCCCCACAGCGAGAGGTGCACCCGCGATGAGCGCCCAGACGAAGTTCCTGCTCGACGAGTCCCGCATCCCGCGGGCCTGGTACAACATCGTCCCCGACCTGCCGGTGCCGCCAGCGCCGGTGCTCCATCCGGGCACGGGGCAGCCCATCGGGCCGGACGACCTGGCGCCCCTCTTCCCGATGGCGCTCATCGGCCAGGAGGTCAGCGCGGACCGGGAGATCGAGATTCCCGGACCGGTGCGCGACGCCTACCGCCTGTACCGGCCGGCGCCGCTCTACCGGGCCCACCGGCTGGAACGCGCGCTCGATACCCCGGCGCACATCTACTACAAGTACGAGGGCACCAGCCCGGCCGGCAGCCACAAGCCCAACACCGCGATCGCGCAGGCGTTCTACAACCAGCAGGCGGGCGTGCGACGGCTCGCCACCGAGACCGGGGCCGGCCAGTGGGGCAGCGCGCTTGCGTTCGCCGGCGCCCTGTTCGGGCTCGAGGTCAAGGTCTACATGGTGCGCGCCAGCTACGACCAGAAGCCGTACCGGCGCAACCTGATGGAGCTCTACGGCGCCGAGGTCGTCGCCAGCCCGAGCCCGACCACCGCGTACGGACGCCGGATGCTCGAGCAGTACCCGGACAGCCCGGGGTCGCTGGGGATCGCCATCAGCGAGGCCGTGGAGGACGCCGCGGGCCGCGACGACACGAAGTACTCGCTGGGGTCCGTGCTCAACCACGTGCTGCTTCACCAGACCGTGATCGGCATCGAGGCCATCGAGCAGATGGAGATGGCGGGCGAACGGCCCGACGTCATCATCGCCTGCGCCGGCGGTGGCTCCAACTTCGCCGGGCTGACCTTCCCGTTCGTCGGGCAGATGCTGCGCGGCGAGGCCTCCTATCGCGTGGTCGCGGTGGAGCCCGAGGCGGCGCCCAGCCTGACGCGCGGCGTCTACGAGTACGACTTCGGCGACACGGCGCGCCTGACCCCGCTGGTCAAGATGTACACCCTCGGCCACGACTTCGTGCCCGAGCCGATCCACGCCGGCGGCCTCCGCTATCACGGCATGTCGCCGCTGGTGAGCCTGCTGAAGGCGCACGACATCATCGAGGCACGGGCCGTGCACCAGCGGCCCACGTTCGAGGCCGGCGTGCAGTTCGCACGGACGGAGGGGATCGCGCCGGCGCCCGAGTCGGCGCACGCCATCCGCGCCGCCATCGACGAGGCGCTCGAGGCGCGGGAGCAGGGAACCCCCAGGGTCATCCTGTTCGGGCTCTCGGGGCACGGGCACTTCGACCTGTCGGCCTACGAGCGGTACCTGTCCGGGCAGCTGGAGGACTACGAGTACCCCGCCGATCGGGTGCGCGAGGCACTCTCGGCAGTGCCTTCGGTCTGACCGTGGCACCCGGGACGGTCACGCGCCGCGTGGCCGTCCTGGGACCTCGCCCGGCTCCCCGACCTGAGAGAGGTGCGCATGCCAACGCTCGCCTGCCGGACCTGCGGCCGCCGGATCTACATGACCGATCCACTGGAGGCGCTGCTGCCGGACGAGCGCCGCTGTCCGCGGTGCGGGGCCGCCATGGAGCAGGAGCGCCGGGACCATGAGCGGCGCCAGGTGCTGCGCCGGCAGAACCCGCCCCTGGACCCCGGTCCGCCGGGAGGCACGGAGCGTCGGTCGGCGGAGCGCCGCTCGGCAAGGGACCGTCGCGCCCGCTCCTGACGCCGAGCGCGGCGCAGGCGCCCACGACGGTCCCGGCGGGCACGACGGTGCCGTTGCTGGGTAGACTGCCGCGATGCGCCTCGCCATCATCGGGTTCGGTCTCATCGGAGGATCGGTGGCGCGTGCCCTGGGCGCGCGCGACGCGGGCCGCTGGCGCATCACCGCCTGGAGCCGCTCCAGCGACGGGCCCAGGGCGGCACTGGCCGACGGGGCGATCGATGTCGCGGCCGCCTCGGCCGAGGAGGCGATCGCCGGCGCCGAGCTGGTGCTGCTGGCGGCCAGCCCGCTCGCGAACCTCGAGCTGGTGGCGCGCCTGGGCCAGGCCGCCGCGGCCGCCGGCGCGCCCCTGACCGACGTGACGTCGGCGCAGGCGCGCATGGCACGCGCTGCGGCCGGCGTGCCCGGACTCCGTCACGTCGGGGGCCACCCCATGGCCGGCGCCGAGGCGCGCGGATATGACGCCGCCCGGGCCGACCTCTTCGCCGGCCACCCTTGGCTCGTGCTCCCCGGTCCACAGGCACAGCCGGCGGACGTCGACCGGGTCCGGGACCTCGCGGGGGCGTGCGGCGGACGGCCGGTCGAGCTCGACCCCGCGGTGCACGACCGCCTGGTCGCGGCGATCAGCCACGCGCCGCTGGTCATCGCGGCGGCGCTGGCCGAGACCGTGACCTCGAGCGACGCGTGGGCGCCGGCCGCGGGGCTGGCGGCGGGCGGCTGGCGCGACATGACGCGCGTGGCGAGGGGCGACCCCGATCTCGGGGCGGGAATCGCCGCCCTCAACCGGGATGAGCTCGCGGCCTGGCTCGACCGGTTTGCGGCCACCCTGGCGGCATGGCGCGCCGAACTCGAGGCCGTGCCGGACACGCCCGATGCGGCGGCGGTCGCGTCGCTGCGCGCGCGGTTCGAACGTGTCCGGGCGGCGCTAGAGTCGCGACCGGCGGATGACTGACGGCGAGCTGGGCCGCGGCGCGCCGCGGGCCCTGCTGTGGCCGGGGCCCGGGTGGCGCGGCGTCCGGGTCGCCGGCGTGCACGGGATCCTGGCCGCGGCACTGGCCTCCGCCACGTTCCGACCGCGCGCCGAGGCGGAGGACGATCCTGCCTGGAAACAACTGATCCCGTACCTCGTGCTGCGCGACGGCGACCGCGTGTTCCTCATGCGCCGGACGCGTGCCGGGGGCGACGCCCGCCTGCACGACCGGTTCACCATCGGGGTGGGCGGCCACGTGAACCCGGGAGACGCCGGGATCGAGGATGCGCTGCGGCGCGAGTGGCGCGAGGAGATCGATGCGTCGTTCGACCCGGAACCCCGCCTGATCGGGCTCCTCAACGACGACTCGGATCCGGTCGGGGCCGTGCACCTCGGGGTCGTGTACGAGGCGGACGCCCGTGGACGCCGCGTGGCCATCCGCGAAACCGAGAAGCTCAGCGGGACGTTCCAGACCCTGGAGGACGCGCGGAGCGCCCGCGACCGGATGGAGACGTGGAGCGTCCTGCTCCTGGACCACCTGTCGGCGCCTGCGCGCTGAGCGGAGTCCGGCGGGGCGGTCCGTCCGGCCCTTGGGCACCGCCGTAGGATGGACCGGGAGGCACGCGTGATGCGCAGTGCGATTCGCCGGGTGATGCTCCTGGTGGCGTCGCTCGGACTGCTGATGCTGGCGGCGGGACCGACGAGCGCCGCCGCGCCGCGCGTGGTGGTCCTGCCCCTCACCGGCATCGTCGACCAGGTCATGGCCAGCTACGTCCACGACGGGATCGCCCACGCCGCCTCGGTGGGAGCCGCCGCGGTGGTCTTCGAGATCGACACGCCGGGCGGATCGCTCGACGCCATGCGCTCGATCACCCAGGACATCCTCCAGTCGCCCGTGCCGGTGATCACCTGGGTCGCCCCGCCGGGTGCCCGTGCCGCCAGTGCCGGCACGTTCATCACCCTCGCGGGCAACGTCGCGCTGATGGCCCCGGGCACCAACATCGGGGCGGCCTCGCCGGGCGGGTCGGGCGGGCAGGACATCACCGGGACGGAGGGCCAGAAGGTCCTCAACGACACGATCGCCAACATCACCGCGATCGCGGAGGCCCGCCACCGCAACGTGGCGTGGGCGGTGTCGACCGTCCGCAATGCCGCCTCGTCGTCCGCGGATCAAGCCGTGAGCGCGGGAGCGGTCGACGGCATCGCCGCCACGCTCCCCGACGTGCTGGCGTTCGCGTCGGGCCGGCAGGTCCAGGTCGGGACGAAGGTGGTCACGCTCTCGCTGGCAGGGGCGCAGACGGAACAGCTGGCGATGAACCCGCTGCAGCAGGTCCTCCACCTCCTGGC
>DAIDTV010000174.1 GCA_027457005.1 Chloroflexota bacterium | reverse complement strand
ATCAACTACCGGGTAGGTCCCGAGGGCTTCCTGTACCTGGCCGACGGCGACGCGAACCTCGGCCTGCTGGACCAGATCGCCGCGCTCCGCTGGGTCCGCGAGCACATCGCCTCCTTCGGCGGCGAACCCGACACCGTCACGATCTTCGGCGAATCCGCCGGTGCGATGAGCGTCGGCACGCTGCTGGCGATGCCGCTGGCCGAGGGGCTCTTCCGGCGCGCCATCGCGCAGAGCGGGGCGGCCCATCGCGTGCTCGGGGCCTCGGCGGCGCTGCGGATCGGGCGCTGCCTGGCGGACCAGCTGGGCATCCCGCCCACCCGCGAGGCGATGGCCGCGGTCCCGCCCGATCGCCTCGTTGCCGCGTCGGCCCAGCTGAAGGCCGAGATGCTCGCGCATCCCGACCCGGCGCGCTGGGGCCTGGAGGTCGTGGCGACCGCGCTGCCCTGGCAGCCGGTCATCGACGGGGCCGTGCTGCCGGGGCACCCGATCGAGCGGATCATGCGCGGTGCCGGCGCCGGCGTGGACCTCATGGTCGGCACGAACGTCGACGACTGGCGCCTCTTCGTGGTCGCCAACGGCTCGATGGAGCGGGTCACCGACGAGGTGCTGACCGGCCCGGTGATCGACCACGGGTTCGAGTGCGCCGCCGCCTACGGCGTGGCGGGGGCGACGCTGGCCGACTACCGCGCCGCCAATCCGGGCGCCCGCCCGGGCGAGCTGCTCGCCGCCATCGAGACCGACTGGTGGTGCCGCATCCCGGCGCTGCGTCTGGCGGACGCCCATGCGTCCTCCCGGTCCGCCACGTACATGTACGAGTTCGGCTGGCCGTCGCCGGCATTCGGGGGAGCGGTGGGTGCCTGCCACGCGCTCGAGATCCCGTTCGTGTTCGACACGCTCGAGCTGGGTCCCGCGCAGATGCAGGGCTCGCTGCTCGGCAACGACCCGCCACACGAGCTCGCCGCCGTGATGCACGCCGCGTGGGTCGGGTTCGCGCGGCGCGGCGATCCCGGTTGGCCCCGCTACGAGCTCGAGCGACGGGCCACGATGCGCTTCGACACGGCCTCCCGGGTGATCGACGATCCACGATCGGTCGAGCGGACGCTCTGGGAGGGCATCATGTGATGCCGGCCGTTCGCCCCACGGCCTGCCTGCCGCGACTCACCGCGTACGACCAGCACTGCCTGCGGGCCGAAACGCCGGCGAGGCCGCTCCACCTCGGAATCCTTGCGGTGCTCGAGGGTGGGGCGCTCGCCGATCCGGCCGGGCGGCTGCGCCTGGCGGACCTCCGCCGCGAGATCGACCGCCGGACCGTGGGCATCCCGGAGCTGCGCCGCGTGGTGTTGCGGGCGGGCCCGCTCGCCGGCGGACCGCTGTGGGTGGACGATCCGGCGTTCCGGATCGACGATCACGTCGCCGGGGTGGCGGTGGCCGGATCGGGCGACCATGCGGCGTTGCTCGCGCTCACGGAGCAGCTCCTGGCGTGTCCGCTGGACCGCACCCGGCCGCTCTGGCGGATGTGGTTCGTGACCGGGCTGGAAGGTGGTCGGATCGCCGTGCTCGTGGCCGTCCACCACGCGCTCGCCGACGGCGTGACCGCGATGCGCCTCGTCCGTTCGCTGCTCGAGCCACCACTGCCGCCCGTGGCTCCCGCTTCGTGGGAAGTTCCCGTTGCCACCGCCCCACCCGCGCGGGGCGAGCTCGTGCGGGACAACGCCCGATCCACGATCGCGACGGCGTTGCGGCTCGCCCGACTCGCGACGTGGCGGCAGCTGCTCGACGTGCTCCGGTACCTGCGGCAGGCGGCGGCGCTGTCACGACATACGCCCGCCAGCTCGCTCAACGCGCCGGTGGGGCCTAAGCGACGGCTGGCCAGCGTGCCGCTCGACTTGGCGACCGCGAAACGGGTGGCGCGCACGCAGGGCTGTGGCGTGAACGATGTCGTCCTCGCCCTCGTCGCGGGCGGCGTGCGCGCCCGGCTCGGCGCGCGCCGGGAACGTGTCGCGCGGCTACGGCCGCGGGTCGGCGTTGCCGTGGCGCTCTTCAGCCCGGGGCACGGGCGCGAGGCCGGCAACGACATCGGCACCCTGCACGTGCCGCTGCCGATTGCCGAACCCGACCCCTGCGCGCGGCTGCGGCTGATCGCGGCCGAACGCGCCCGGGCCAGGCTGAGCCCGATGGTCGCCGGAGAGCCGCTCGTGCGGGCGTGGTTCGGGCGCTTCGAGGTGGTTCGGCGCGCGATGGAGCAGCAGAGGCTCGTCAACCTCAGTGAGACCTATCTCCCCGGGCCGCCCGTCCCGATCGATGTCCTCGGCGCCCGGCTGCTCGACCTGCTGCCGATCGCGCCCTTGGCCGGGAACCTGGGCCTCTCGTTCGTGGCGCTGTCCTATGCGGGACGCCTCATGGTCACGGTGCGGGCGGACGGCGACCAGTTCCCAGACCTCGAGGTGCTGACGGCCGCGATGGCGCGGGACTGGCAGTTGCTGGTCGCATCGGTGCCGCCCGTCCTGGCGAGACCCGGCCCGCAGGCGGGGGACAGTGCTGTACTCGACCGCCGGGCGGCCTTCAGGGGGTCCACTCTACGGGGTGGCTGAGGGACAGTCATGGACGTTGCCGAGGAGATCGGCCAGGCACTCGGGCTCGACGAGGCGCAGACAGCAGACGGCGTGGCGCGCCTCTTGCGCACCGGCTTCGTGAGGGACGTGGCGGCCCACATCCGGATCAAGATCACGACCCGTGGCATCGCGCTGGCGCGGCGTGAACCGCCGTTGATCGTCCCCGCAACATCGCCCAGGGGTGAGGGCCAGCTCGTCTCGGCCCTCGCGCGACGACTCCGTCTGAGTGCGGCAGCAAGTGTTGCGGAACTGTGGATACGCGAGCAGGGACTCGGAGCACCTCGAGCCAGCCCGATCACGCCGGACTGGGACTCAACGCCGCTAATGCTTATCCACTTGCCTCAACACACCACAAGATGTAGGCGAGTGCCCGCGCGACCGGATCTACTGGGCAGCAACGCCGTCCATGTCGCTGCGTGGCGCTGTGATCACTTTCTGCGGCGGATGATCAGCACAACGTAGAGGGCCACAAATACTGCGACAAACACTGCGACCAAAGCGCCAATCGGCATTTCCACCCAACCCCTCTCGCACGGGCCCGATTCCGGGCAGGGACTTCATCGGGATTCTCGCTCTTGTCCAGCATCGCCATCTACGGGGTCGCCGGACCCGCAGACGCCCTACCCGTCCGGGTCGTCGGAGATGCTGCCTTCGTGCGCCGCTTCCTGGTGGTCTTCTCGCACTCCGGCAGCGGCGGCGGGTTGCGGCGGATTGCGCCCGTCTGCCCGGTCGTGCGGCCCCGTCGCTTGATCTCGCCCTCACGGGTAGTGGTGTGTTGAGGCAAGCGGATAAGCATGACGCCGCTTGACACGCATCCTACTTCGAGTAGGATAGCGCCATGAGTACGACGAAGGTCTCCACCACTCTCACCGAGGAGCGCGTCGCCGAGGCGAAGGCGCGGGTGGGTGAGCGCGGGTTCTCTCGGTATCTTGACGAGGCCCTTGCGCGACAGCTCCAGTTCGACCGCCTAGCCGACCTGGAGCGGCAGCTCCAGGACGAGTTCGGCCCGGTCCCGGCTGAGGTCCAGCGCCGGATCGACGAGATGGAGTGGGCGCCTTGACCGTCCCCCAAGCGGGGCGCGTCATCCTCGACTCCGGCGCCATCTCGGCGCTGGCGGACGGCAACGCAACGGCGCGTGCCGTCCTCATTCGCGCCCGCGCTGAGGGTCGGCTCGTCGTCATCCCGGCGCCCGTCCTGGTCGAGGTCCACACCGGGCGCCACGACCACGCACGGATCGACCGCGTGATCAACGCCGTGGACATGCTGATCGAGACGACCCCGGAACGGGCGAGGGAAGCAGGGGTGCTCCGCGCCAGGTCCGGAGTCCTCGATGTCGTCGACGCGATCGTCGTCGCCGAGGCGGTGGCCGCGCTCCCTGCGGTCATCGTCACATCCGACCCGGAAGACATCGCCGCGCTCGTTGATTCCGCCGGCGCGACGGGCAGGGTCGCCATCGTCGCCGTATGACCGGCGACCGCCAGCGCCACTCGAAAGCCGATTGCCTGGACGGACATTGCCGCGGCGCCGCACCCGCCCGTGTCCGGTGCGACGCTGCTCGCCACATCGCTGGCCGCCGTCACCGCTGATCCCGCGCGCTCGAACGGGCGGGGGTCTCCGGGACGCCGGACCTGCACTTCCGTGGATACCCCCTTTGGACCCTTTGCCTGCCGGCCGGGGCGGTCTCTGGAGTTATCACCAACAAGCAACACCCGATCCGGCAGGAGGTGGATCTACGGGTTGGTCGCCCGGCGTGCGTGAGCGGCGACGATTCGTGTGTGGTCTGAAATCACCACCAGGTCCACCTCCTGCCGGCGTGGACCAGCACCTCCTGCCGGACTGGGG
>DAIDTV010000173.1 GCA_027457005.1 Chloroflexota bacterium | reverse complement strand
GCTCATGAAACGGCTCGAAGGCAGGGTTGACGTTGGCCAGCCAGAGGTGGGCGAGCTCCTCGAGCGCGACCTGGCGGTTGGGCAGGCCGTCCGTGGTACCGGCGAGCCAGGTCCCGGCCGACACGTCACCGCGGTACACGGCGGTCGGCGGATAGCGGTCGACGAACGCCGCCAGGGTGGCATTCACCACCTCGGCCCCGAGGCCCGCTTCCAGGGCCGCGAGGGCCGCCTCCAGGGCCTGCGGGTCGCGCCGCCGGCGGTACAGGGCCGAGACGTGGTGCAGGATCTCGTCGATCAGCCCCATCGCGTTGAGCTGCCCCGGCTGGACGGCCAGCTCGGGGTTCCCGGCCACGTCGCGTGCCGCGTTCATCTGGCGGACGAGCGTGCGCGTGGCGCGGAAGTCGGCCAGGACCACGTTGCCGGCCAGCGAGAACAGCGCCTCGCCGAAGCCGTAGCGATCGCGCGCCTCGCGGGAGACGTGGAACTCCATCGCGGGCGAGCATAGCAGCCCGGTCCCGCGTCGAGAGCGACCGAATGCCCCGCTCCGGACCGGACGTCCCCGGAATCTCCCCCGGCGCGGCAGGACGACCTAGGGCGCCGGTGTCTGCCCCGTGAGGACGCTCAGCTGGGAGAGCGCGGCCTTCACCAGGTTCATCTCCTGGCCGTAGAGGGCAAAGTCTCCGGCGCGGAGCGCGGCCTGCGCGGCCTCGAAGTGCGCGTTCGCGTACGCGACCAGCGCCTGCACGTCACCCGACGGCGGCGAGGCCCCCGCGCCGGCCGGCGGAGAGGATGCCGGCGGTGGTGCCGATGCTCCCGGTGCGGCGGAGGCACCCGGGGCGGCCGACGCTCCCGGTGCCGGCGGGGCCCCGGGCGACGCGCCGGTGGCCCCTGGTGCAGCGAGCAGCGCGTTCAGCGCGTCGGACAGCGTGCCGCCCCAGGCGACCTTGGTCGGCGAGGCGACCACGATCCGCTGGAACTCCGGGAACTGGATGCTGGTCGACTGCAGGTAGATGGGCTCCAGGTACAGCAGCGACTGCTGGATCGGCACCACGATGAGGTTGCCGCGCACCACGGTGGACCCGGACTGGTTCCACAGCGTGATCTGCGAGCTGATCGTCGGGTCCTGGTCGATGCGACCCTCGATCTGGGCGGGGCCCAGGATGGAGGTGTCCTTGGGGAAGGCATAGACCACCACCTTCCCGTAGTTGGCACCGTCCATTCGGGCCGCGATCCAGGCGCTCATGTTGGGGCGGCTGGTCGGCACCATGGGCTGCAGCAGGAGGAACTCGGGCGCCGGCGCGCCGGGCATCCGCATCTCGACGTAGTACGCCTCGAGCGCGAGCTGCTGGCTGCTGGTCGGCTCGGACGGCACCGTCCAGAGGTCGTTCCGGTAGTAGAAGGTGGCCGGATCCGTCACGTGGTAGGTGGCGTACATCCGGGTCTGGACGTCGAACAGGTCCTCCGGGTAGCGCAGGTGCGCGTCCAGCCAGGACGGCGCCTGGGACAGCTGCTTGAACATGCCGGGGAAGACCCCTTCCCACGCCCGGATGATCGGGTCCGACTGGTCCGAGACGTACATCGTGGTCGCGCCGGTGTAGGCGTCCATCACGATCTTCACGCTGTTGCGCACGTAGTCGAACGGGGCGCCCTGCAGGCCGCTGGCGGCCGGGAGCGTCGTCTGGTCGATGGGGGTCGCATTCGGGAAGTTGGCGCTGGTGGTGTACGCGTCCTGCACGTAGGCGAGGCGTCCCTGGTCCGTGATCACCAGGTACGGGTCCTTGTCGAACTGCAGGAACGGGGCCATGAGCGGCAGGCGATCTGCCAGCGCCCGGTTGAACAGGAGCTGGCTCTTCGCGGTCACCTGGTCGCTGATCAGCAGGTTCAGGTCGTGGAACCGCAGGGCGAAGAGCAGGCGGGCCATCGGAGATCCGATCCCGACCCCGTCGGTTCCCTGCCAGGTGGTGTAGGCCTGGTTGGTACCGCCGGTCGCGGAGGACCCGCCCGGTCCCGACGTCACCGGGTAGTCGAACTCCTGGGATGCGGCGTCGACCACCACCCAGCCCGTTTCCTTCTCCCCGAAGTAGATGCGCGGCTGCGTGATGGTGGGAGCTCCGCCGGTCGAGGCGGGCGGGATGTTGCTGATCAGGAGCTGGGGCAGCCCCTCGCTGGTGACCTCGTTGACCGGAGCCATGACCGCCCCGATCCCGTGCGTGTAGGTGATGTGCTGGTTGACCCACGACTGCCCGTTGGGGATGTTCTCGGGCGCGATCTCGCGGGCGGAGACCCAGACCTGCCGCTGCTGGCCGTTGATCTCGTAGCGGTCGGCGTCGACGTCGACGAACTCGTAGTACTGGCGCACGGTCTGCAGCTGGTCGATGGTCGAGCCGAGAGGGCGGTAGTCCCACAGGCGGGCGTTCGCGAAGGTCCCCTGGTCGGCCTGGATGGCGGACTGCGTGAGCTCGCCGGAGCCCTGGTACGACTGCTCCTGCCACTGGTCGAGCCCGTAGGCGAGGCGCGTCATGTTGATGTTGTTCTGGATGTACGGCTGCTCCATGGCCTGCTCATTCGGCTTGACCACCACCGCCTCGATGACGGCCGGATAGATGCCTGCCAGCACGACCCAGAGCACCAGCCACGCCCCGATCGCCCCGATCACGGGCCACCACCGGCGCTGGAAGGCCGTGACGACGACCACGATCGCGACCAGCACCGCGACCACCGTGAGCACGTCGAAGGCGAGGAACCGTGCCGACTGGTCGGCGTAGCTGACGCCCGTTGCGACGCCCTGGGTGCTGTAGCTCAGCTCCAGCCGGTCCAGCTGGTACCCGGCCGCCGCGGCCACCAGCCACAGGCCGGCGAGCACGGACACGTGCACCCGTGCCGGCCGGCTCGGCGCGAAGGACCCGCGCGCCATGGCCACGAAAGGGCGGGCGGCTGCGATGGCGACGGCGGCGAGCAGCACGCCGCTCACCAGGCCCTGCACCAGGCGCAGGAACGGGAGATCGAACAGGAAGAACGAGATGTCCAGGCCGAAGATGGGATCCGGGACGATCTTTCCGGTGGGGCTGTAGGGGACCCGGTGCAGCCACAGCAGCACGGTGTCCCAGGAGCCCGCGGCGATCCCGGCGGCCGTCAGGGCGGCGAGAATCGCGACCCCGGCGAGCGCCCAGGTCACCAGCGGCGTCAGGTCGGGCATCTCGGCTTCTTCGCCGCCGACGACGATCGGCTCGCTCGGGCCGAAGGGGCCGAAGATCCGGGTCCCGGTCTGGTAGCGCGACGCCTCGTTCAGCCGGTCCCAGAGCCGCCGAAGCGAGCCCCCGCCGGGAGGGGGCGGAGGGGCCAGCCGCGAGGCGACCAGCAGGTCGACCAGCAGGATCACCAGCACGGCGAGCCCGACGCCGAGGAACAGCGCGACCTGGGTCCCGAGCCTGGTCCAGAGCACCTGGGCGTAGCCCACGCTCTGGTACCACATGCCGTCGGTCACGAGGTTGATGAGGGTCCCGCCAACCGTGAGGATCAGCAGTATCGCGACGACGCCCGCGGCCAGGAGGCCGGTGGCGCCCACGCGCAGCGCCCTTCCACCGCGGCCCTGGCGCCCTGCACCGCCTCCCCCGCCCTGGTTCGGGTGCGGCGACCGGGACGCCCGGCCCCCGGAACTGCGCCCGCTGTCGAACCGGCGCGGTGGCTCCTGCCCGGCTCCGGGCCCCTGATGCTGGTCCATGCGGCGGCGAGTGTACGCCTCGCGCACGGGCGTCATCGGCGCGCCGCTCCGACGCGAACGGATCCGCGCCCGGCACCGCCGGGAACGGCTATCGTGTCCCGCGTGGCAGGGAAGGTCCAGCCGTCGAGGTCCGAGTCGTCCGGGGCCGGGCCGGCGTCCTGCGCGCCGGCCGGCGGGCGCGTTCGCGGGCCGCCGCGGGGTGCCCATGACCGAGCGCTTCGACGTGATCGTGATCGGTGGAGGGATCGTGGGCCTCGCCACGGCGCACGCCCTCCTCCGACTGGCACCCTCCGCCAGGCTCGCCGTCCTCGAGAAGGAGCGCGACCTCGCGGCCCACCAGACCGGGCACAACAGCGGGGTGCTGCACACGGGGCTGTACTACCGGCCCGGGTCGCTCAAGGCACGCCTCTGCCGCGAGGGCAGGACGCTGGTCGAACGGTTCGCGGACGAGCACGGGATCCCGCACGAGCGCACCGGCAAGCTGGTCGTCGCGGCGCAGCCGTCGGAGATCCCGCGGCTGGCCGAGTTGCGCGCCCGCGGACTCGCCAACGGGATCCCTGAGATCGAGGAGGCCGGACCCGAGCGGATCAGGGAGATCGAGCCGCACGTGCGGGGCCTGCGAGCGCTCTGGGTGCCCGAGACCGGCATCGTCGACTTCCGGCGCGTCGCCCTCGCGCTCGCGGACGACGTCCGCGCGATGGGCGGGCTGGTGCTCACCGAACGACTCGTCACC
>DAIDTV010000172.1 GCA_027457005.1 Chloroflexota bacterium | reverse complement strand
CTGTCGCTCTCGCTGGCCGTGGCCGTCCGCAACCCGGAGACCGGCGAGCGGGGGTTCGCGAGGATCAAGATCGCTGCCGTGCTTCCCCGGCTGGTGGAGATCGGGGTTCGCACCTACATGCTGCTCGAGCAGGTCATCGCCGAGAACCTGGACATCCTCTTTCCGGGCATGGAGATCCTCGAGCACCACCTGTTCCGCGTGACGCGGAACGCCGACCTGGCGATCGAGGAGGACGAGGCCGACGACCTGCTGCTCGCCATCCAGGAGGAGCTTCGCCGGCGGCGCTTCGGCGAGGTGGTCCGCCTGGAGGTGGAGCGCTCGATGCCGGCGGAGACGAGGGCGATCCTGGAGCGCGGCCTGCAGTGCTCTCCGGAGGATGTCTACGAAGTCGCCGGGACGCTGGACCTGACCGCGCTGTTCGAGATCGCGGATCTCGACATCCCCAGCCTCCAGCTGCCCGCGTGGAACCCGGTGACGCCGCCCCGCCTGGCGCCGGCCGCCCCCGACGAGCCCGTCGACGTTTTCGCCGCGATCCGCGACGGCGACATCCTGGTCCACCACCCGTACGAATCGTTCGCGCGGACCGTGCAGCGCTTCGTGGAGCAGGCCGCCGACGATCCCGACGTGCTCGCGATCAAGCAGACGCTGTACCGGACCAGCGGCGACTCCCCCATCGTGCAGGCGCTGATCCGGGCCGCCGAGCGTGGCAAGCAGGTGGTGGTTCTCGTCGAGCTCAAGGCACGCTTCGACGAGGAGGCCAACATCGGCTGGGCCCGTGCCCTGGAGCAGGCGGGCGCCCACGTGGTGTACGGGCTGGTGGGCCTCAAGACGCATTCCAAGACCATGCTGATCGTCCGCCGCGAGGGGCGCGGCCTCCGCCGCTACGTCCACATCGGGACCGGGAACTACAACACCAAGACCGCCCGCATCTACGTCGACCTGGGGCTGCTGAGCTGCCGCTCGGAACTGGGCGCCGACGTGACCGACCTGTTCAACTACCTGACCGGCCTCTCCCGCCAGCGCTTGTTCCGCCGGCTGCTGGTGGCGCCGTTCGGGCTGCGCGAGGGGATCGTCGCCCGCATCGACCGGGAGATCGAACGCCAGGCGAGCGGTGGCGGAGGACGGATCGTGATGAAGCTGAACGCGATCGTCGACCCGGCGGTGATCCGGGCGCTCTACCGGGCGAGCCAGGCCGGCGTGCAGGTCGACCTGCTGGTCCGGGGGATCTGCTCCCTCCGGCCCGGACTGCCCGGGGTCAGCGAGACGATCCGCGTCCGCTCGATCGTGGGTCGCTTCCTCGAACACTCCCGGATCCTGTATTTCCGGAACGGCGGCGAGGAGGAGTTCTCGATCGGCTCGGCCGACATGATGGAGCGCAACCTGGATCGTCGCGTCGAGGCCGTGACGCCGGTCGACGATCCGCCCCTCCGCGAGCGGCTGCGCGAGATCCTCGACGTGATGCTGCGGGACGATCGCCGCGCCTGTGAGCTGGGGAGCGACGGAACGTGGCGCCGGGTCGAGTCGCTCGTCGCCGAACCGGCCGGCACCGACACGTTCGAGGTGATGATGGCGGCGGCGCTCGGGCTCGCCCAGGAGATCGCGTGAGCGGCGACACGATCCCTCCCCCCGTGTCGGGCGGCGCCGGACCCGGGACGTCGCCGCCCCCCATCGAGATCGAGCTCAAGTACGACGTCACGGACCGGGCCCTGCTGGATCCGCTCCTCGAGGCGGCGGCGCCCGCGGGGTTCGCCGGCGGCGAGTGGCACGAGGCGCTGGTCGACGACCGCTACGTCGACACCCCGGGACGGGCGGTGGAGCATGCGGGGTATGCGGCCCGGATCCGGGAACGCGGCGACCGCAGGATCCTCGGCCTCAAGTCCCTGACCCCGGCGGTCGGCGCGGTCCATCGCCGGGAGGAGCTCGAGGCGCCGGCCGGCGAGGGCCTCGATCCGCGCACGTGGCCGGCCAGCGATGCGCGCGACCTGCTGGTCCAGACGATCGGCGAGGAGCCGCTGCAGGAACGGTTCCAGGTCCGGCAGCGGCGCCGGGTCCGCGAGGTGAGCGACGCGGACGGGGCCGTGGAGATCAGCGTCGACGAGGTCGAGGTGCTGCGCGGCGGCCACCTGCTCGGCACGTACTCGGGGATCGAGGTGGAGCTGCGCCGGGGCGACGAGGCGATCCTCGGTCGCCTCGCCACCGCGCTGGAGGCGACCGGCGGGGTCCGCCCGGCTTCCGGCTCCAAGTTCGAGGCGGCCCGGGACCTGGCCGAGGGCGCGGCCCGGGCTGCAGGCAGGCCGCGGGCGGGACGCGGATCGCAGCGGGCCGAGCCCGCGCAGGCTGCCGGGGAGCCGGCCCGCCAGGCGGGCTCGGAGGCGGCCGAGCGGCTCCTGCTCTCGGTCGGGAAGACACCCGGCGTCGCGGCGGATGATCCCGTCGCGGAGGCGGGTCGCAAGGTGCTCCGCTTCCACCTCGCGCGCATGCTCGCGGCGGAGGCCGGGACACGTTCCGGGGAGAACCCCGAGGACCTGCACAAGATGCGGGTCGCGACGCGCCGCATGCGGGCGGCCTGGCGCGTCTTCGGGGACGGATTCCGCCGTGGCCGTGTTCGACGGTCCGTCGGCGGCCTGCGGACGCTGGCCGGGAACCTGGGGGGCGTCCGCGATCTCGACGTGCTGATCGACCTGCTGGAGGCTCATGCGGCCGGGCTCGATCCCGCGGCGCGCGACGCGCTGCGGCCACTGGTGGACGCGTGGCGGGCCGAGCGCGATCGTGCGCGCACGGCGCTCCTCCGCTACCTCGACTCGGCCGCCTACCGGAAGTTCGTCGAGGAGCAGCTGGCGTTCGTCGAGGACGTCGGCCGGGACGTGATCCCCGCCGGGCCGACGGATCCGCGGCGCGTCCGCGACACGGCGCCCAGCCGGCTCTGGACCGCGTACGAGGGCGTGCGTGCCTACGACGCGGTCCTGCGCTGGGCCGACCTCGCCACGATCCACCAGCTGCGGATCGCGGGCAAGCGGCTGCGATACGCGATCGAGTTCTTCCGCGAGCCGCTGGGTCCCGACGTCGCGCTGCTGATCGAGCGGGTCACCGCCCTCCAGGACCACCTCGGCCTGCTCCACGACGCCGACGTCGCCGCCGGGCTGGCACGCTCGTTCCTGGTCGAGCGGTCCGCCGCGCTCTCGCCGGCCTCGGTTGACGCCGTGGGACGGTACCTGGGGGACCGCGAGCGCGAGACGGCGCGCCTGCGCCGGACGATCGGTCCGACCTGGCGCCGAGTCACCTCGATCGAGTTCCGGCGGGCTCTCGGCCGGGCGGTCGCGCAGCTCTGACGGGCGCCTGCCGTCGGGCGGTGGCGCCGGGCCCCAATCGGGGCAGGTTGGATGCCGGTCAGTCCTGCCGGTCGGCCGGCGGCCCCTCGCGAGCCGCGCCCGAGACGGGCCACTCGTTCCTCGCCGGCGCCACGGGAACGTCCTGCTGCGGGGCGGGATCCGCTTCCGGACCGGCGGCGGCCGGCTCGGGGGGTCCCGACAACGTCCGCATCCGCTGCTCGAGCGCATCGGCGCGGGCCGTGACCTCCGCGAGGATCACCTGCGCCTCGACCAGGCGGCGCTCGATCTTCGCGAGCTCCCTGGTCGCACGCTCGGCTTTGCTCCCCGCCTTCGGGGCTTTGCCGCGACCGGCGGCCGCGCGATCCCCGGCGCGCTCGGCGGCGGCCGCGCCCGCAGCCTTCTCCCGCGCCTTCCGCCCGCCTCGCCGATCGTCGCCGGATCCGCGTTTCGCCATGGCCCGTCCTCCTCTGTGTCCCCGGCGCCTATCGTGGCAGGTCGCCGCCCGGGTCGCACGGAGACTGCGCGCCGCGTACCATGCGCAGGCGAACCACTCGACAGGAGCGCCAGCCACATGGGCGAAGGCGACCGGCGACGCGGCAGTCCCGGCAGCGTGGAGCTATACCTCGTGCGGCATGGGCACGCCGGAGATCCGGAGGCCTGGCACGGCCCGGACGAGAAGCGGCCGCTGTCGGCCAAGGGCGAGGGACAGGTATCCAGGCTGGCCGCGTTCCTGCAGCGCGCCGGCGTGCGTCCCCGGGCGATCCTGACCAGTCCGAGGCTCCGCGCCTCCCAGACTGCCGCCCCCATCGGGGACGCGCTGGGGGTCAAGGTACGAGCCGAGCCGTTGCTCGCCGCGGGAGTCGACCTGGTCGATCTCGAGCGGATCCTGTCGGCGACGGGTGATCCGGCCAGCCTGCTGATCGTGGGGCACGACCCGGACTTCAGCGCGCTGGCGGCCGAGCTCACGGGCGCCGAGACGCTTCCGCTCCCCAAGGGCGCCGCGGCGCGCATCGACGCCAACCGGCCGCTCGTCCCGGGATCCGGCGTCCTCCGGTGGCTCGTGCCGCCCGATCTGCTGCCGGATTCGTAGGGCACGGCGCCAGGTCCGCGGGTGCCGGCACCGGCACCCGGCGGTCCGCAGACCCACCCGGCCGGGCAGCGGCCGGGTG
>DAIDTV010000171.1 GCA_027457005.1 Chloroflexota bacterium | reverse complement strand
CGACCGAGCTGCTCGGCTATTCGCGCGACGAGCTCATGCGCATGACGCCACGGGATGTCGGGCCGCTGCACGCCGAGCAGGCATACCGTGACCTGCTGGCGCCGCTGCCCGACCCGCTTTCCCCGCGGACGTTCGGCACCGTGTGGCGGCGCAGGGATGGGGAGCTGGTGCGGGTGGAGGTCTCGCTGCGGCACGTGCGATCCGAGGGCGGCGAGGGCCGGCTCATCGCCGTGGTGCGCGACCTGACCGGACGGGCCGACGGAGGGGCCCGCGTCACCCGGCCCCTGCCGTCGGAGCAGGCTGCCGCCGCCGGGTTCGCCACGATGATCGCGGCCGTCGGCGACGCCGTGGTGGTCTGCGGGCCGGGCGGCCGGGTCACCCACTCGAACCAGGCAGCGAGGGCCCTCTTCGGCGAAGGGCTGGCGTACTGGGGCCAGGTGCTCGAGCGGCTGGATGACCCGGGAGGCGAGGCTCCCGTCCCGGGCCGGTGCGAGCGCCAGGGCCCCGTGCAGCTGCGGTACCGCGACGGGCAGGAGCAGTGGCTCTCGCTGACGGCCCACCCCGTGATGGGGGAGGGCGCGACGTGCGGGGCCGCCCCCGCGGTCGCGACCATCGTGCTGGTCCGGGACGTGAGCGATGCGCGACGAACGCGGCAGGCGCGGGAGGCGTTCATGGGAGTGCTGTCCCACGAGTTGCGGACGCCGGTCACCACGATCTACGCGGGATCCAAGGTGCTCGGGGGCGCCGGGGGCTCCCTGACCCCAGCGGTTCGCCAGGAGGTCTACCGGGACATCGCGGCCGAGTCGGAGCGGCTGTACCGGCTGGTCGAGGACCTCCTCGTGCTCGCCCGGTTCGACGGGGTGGCGCCGGGCTCGATCGGCGATGAGCCGGTGCTGCTGCAGCGCATCCTGCCGGACGTCATCGACCTCGAGCGGATCCGCTTCCCGGACACGCGGTTCGACGTCGACCTCCCCGCCGGGCTCCCGACGGTGCGGGCAGAGCGCACCTACGTGGCGCAGATCGCCCGGAACCTCCTCACCAACGCGGCGAGGTACAGTCCACCGGGGAGCACGGTCCGGCTCGAGCTCGCCGCCGACGCGGACCGGGTGGAGATCCGCGTCCTCGACGAGGGGCCCGGGTTCCCGGCCGATGAGGCGGGCCGGCTCTTCGATCTCTTCTATCGTTCGGAGACCACCTCCCGGATAACCGGGGGGGCAGGAATCGGGTTGTTTGTCTGCCGCCGCCTTGTCGAAGCCATGGGCGGCCGCGTATGGGCCAGGCCGCGATCCGGCGGTGGGTCCGAGTTCGGCTTCGCTCTCCGGACCTTCACCGAGGAGGAAATGTGAACAACCAGTTGCTGGTGCTCGTCGCCGACGACGAGCCCCGCATCACCAAGCTCGTGGCCCTGACCCTGCACGATGAGGGATTCCGCGTGGTGACCGCCAACAGTGGCGAAGAGGCGCTGCGCAGGGCGGAGGAAGTGCGACCGGACATCGTGCTCCTGGACATCGTGATGCCGGACCTGGACGGCATCGAGGTCATGCGACAGCTCCGCGAGTGGCGGCCGGTGCCCGTGATCCTCCTGACCGCCAAGGGCTCGACGGCGGACAAGGCCAAGGGCCTGGACCTCGGTGCCGATGACTACGTGGCCAAGCCGTTCCACCCGGACGAGCTCGCCGCGCGCGTGCGCGCCGTGCTGCGCCGCGCCGCCGGCTCACCGGGCGCCGGCGTGGTGCGCCTGGGGGACATCGAGATCGACCTGGAGCGCCGGATCGTCACGCGCAATGGCGAGCTGGTCTCGCTGTCGCGGACGGAGTGGCTGCTGCTCCAGCACCTGGCCGCGAACGCGGGGCGCGTCGTGCTCCACACCGAGCTCCTCACCAAGGTCTGGGGGCCCGAGTACCGCGACGACCTCCAGTACCTGCGGGTCTGGATCAGCCGGGTGCGCCGCAAGCTCGGTGCGGCACCGGGCGAGCCGGGTCCGATCACCACCTTCCAGGGGATCGGGTACGTGCTGGACGTCGACGGTGTCCGGCAGGCGGCCGGGGGACCGCCGGTCGACGCGTCGCGCGCGCGGGCAGGAGCGGCAACGGCGGCTCGCCACGGCACCGCCGACCGACCGGTGGGCGCGGAGTCCGCCAGGTAATCCGATCACGCCTCGACCGGCCCGCGCCTGCCGACCGGCCCGCGCCTACCGACCGGCCCGCACGCCAGTCTCGCGGGCCCGGTAGCCCAGGCGGGCCGAGATGGCCTCGGCCGATCGGATCGTCTCGAGCGACAGGCGGCGCACATTCTCCCGCCCGAACCGTGCGCTCGGCCCGACCACGCCAACGGCCGCGACGACCCGTCCGCGCGCGTCGCGGATCGGCGCGGCCACCGACGCGATCCCCAGCTCGTGCTCGTGGACGGTCTCTGCCCAGCCTCGCGAGCGGACCTTCGCGAGCTCCTCCTCGAGCCGCGCGCGGTCCGTGATCGTGTACTGCGTGAGGGCCGCGAGCTCGCGTCGCTCGAAGAGCGCCGAGCGCTCCGACAGCGACAGGTACGCGAGCAGCACCTTGCCGGCGCTGGTGGCGTGCGCGGGATGCCGGTAGCCGAGCCGGCTCACGAGCCGCAGCGTCGTGGGGGCCTCGCGCCGCTCTACGGCCACCACGTCGGCCCGGTCCAGCACGGCGACGTGCACGCTCTCCCCGGTCCGGGCCAGCAGGTCGTCGATGGGGCCCACCGCCGCGAGGTGCAGGTCCGCGCGCGACGGCGCCATCGCGCCCAGCTCGTACAGGCGCAGCCCGATCCGGTAGCGCCCGCGCGTTCCACTGCGCTCGACGAGGTCCTCGGCCACGAGCGCGGAGAGCAGGCGGTGGACGGTGCTCTTGGCCAGGCCCAGCCGCTCGGCCAGCTCGGTGACACCCAGGTCGCGATCCGCCGGGGTGAACGCGGCCAGGACCCGGGCCGCGTTGCGGACGGACGAGAGCGTGCCGTCCCCGGACCGCGGCACCGGCAGAACCTCTCGCGTCACCGGTCACTCCCCGCAACATCCACGTTCCGCCTGGCGGAACGACACGCGCAGGATGCGGGACGGATCGTCCCGCGGGCGTGCCTGCAGGGGCACATCGTCTTGCAAATCCATCGCAGGTGCCCATGGCGCCCGCCCCCGACCGCCGCCCGGTAGGATCGGCCCCGTGGAACGCCGAGCAAGCCCCTGGCGCCGGCTCACGCGCCGAACGAAGTACCAGAACCCCTGGCTCACAGTGTGGGAGGACGACGTGGTCCGCCCGGACGGCGGCCTCGGCATCTACGGAGTGGTGCACTTCGTCCATCGCGCCGTCGGGATCGTGCCGCTGGATGACGCCCGGCGCGTGCTCCTGGTGGGGCAGTGGCGGTATCCGCTGGACGCCTGGTCGTGGGAGATCCCGGAGGGTGGCGCGAGCCCTGGCGAGGAGATGCTGGAGGCCGCTCGCAGGGAACTCGCCGAGGAGACCGGCTACGCGGCGCGCGAGTGGCGCGAACTGGTCCGCGCGCATCTGTCCAACTCCGTCACCGACGAGGAGTCAGTGGTGTGGCTCGCCGGCGGCCTCGAGGACGGCGTACCGTCACCCGAGGGGACGGAGCAGCTGGAGCTGCGCTGGGTGCCGCTCGACGAGGCGGTCGCGATGTGCCGCGACGGGCGGATCACCGACGCGCTGACCATCCTGGGGTTGCAGCGGCTCGCGCTCGACCTGCTTCGCCCGCAGGCCTGATCCGGGATCCGTCGCCGCGGCGGCGCCCCGACGTCTGGCACTTCGCCGGTTTCTGCGCGTGCGGGCCGTTGGGCTACACCGCGCCGATCAGTCGTGGATCGAGGGGGGCGGTGCCCCGTGATCGGCCTGCGGCCGGTGGGAGAACACAGCGCTCTCGAGGGCAGCGCTTCGTGGGGCGACTGGACCACCGCGCTCGTGGTGATCATCTCTCGTCCTGCGGCGGCCTCTACTGGCGGGACGGAGGGATCCACTGGCCGGCGATCTGGTGTACTGGGTGCTGGCCGCGTCGCGGGTCCGGAAGGAGGCGGCTTCCACCGCCGGCTGAGGGGCGCAATCTCGCGCGCTCGCGTCCCGGGGCGATGCGTCCCACGGTCCGTCGAGCGGGCCCCGGCATCCGCGCAGCGACTTCGCGCCCAACGGCTCTGGCCTGCCGGTCGCCCGGCGGCCAGCATGGGGGGTGCCCCCGGGCGGGGGATGCAGCTGCGGAGGGATCTGCGCGCCGGTCTCCCGGGCGATCGACCCGCCCGGAGGATGGCAGGTCCAGGAGTTGCCGGCCGGATCGTTCGCGTCGTTGCTCCATGTCGGCCCCTACGACACGCTCGGCGTCGCCTACGAGACCCTGACCAGGTGGGTGCACGCACACGAACTGATCACCGCGGGACCGCCGCGCGAGGTGTACCTGAGCGAGCCCGGGACTCCTCCCGCGGAGTTGAACACGGTCATCGAGTTCCCGGTGGCCGCGGCGCGGTAACCCCGGAACGACCGGGAGGAGC
>DAIDTV010000170.1 GCA_027457005.1 Chloroflexota bacterium | reverse complement strand
TCTCCGGCGCGAGATCGCGGCGCTGCGCGAGCTGATCTACGCCGGGGAGTGACCCTCCAGTCCCGGGGTCCCGCTCCCTCCATGTGGATAAAGCCCCAGAATCTGTGGAAAAGGGGGGTCCGGTGTGGATAAGAGGGCCCTTCGTGACGCGATCGCCGGTGGCCTGCGATGCGCTCCCGGTGGACAGGATCCCGCCTCTCGTCCGGCCCGACCAACCCGGGAACGACGCCGTCCACAGGCGCTTCCGGCCCGGTCCACCGGACGACGCGAACCATCAACGCCGGCCACCCAGTCGTCCACCCCGGATCGCCGCACGGTTGAGCAGGGCCGTCCACACGTTCCACACCCCTGATGATGACGGTGACGGAATGAGAAGATATGAATCCTCCGGGGACCCGTTCGCAGCGCAGTGGACAAACGGGCACCCCGAGCGCCGAGGAAGAGGTAACCCGTGAAGCTGTCGCTCATGCAGGAGAACCTCGCGCGGGGACTGCAGGTCGTCGGACGCGCCGTGTCGAGCAGGGCCACCCTCCCGATCCTCTCGAACGTGCTGCTCCGTACCGAGGACGCCGGACTCAAGCTGACCACCACGAACCTGGAGATCGGCATCACCTGCTGGGTCCCGGGCAAGATCGAGACGGACGGGGCGCTGACCGTGCCGGCGCGGCTCTTCGCCGACATCGTCAACTCGCTGCCCCCGGGCGAACGGGTCGATCTCGAGGCGGAGGGCACGACGAGCCTGCGGATCCGGAGCGGACGCTTCCGGGCCCACATCAAGGGAATCGAGGCGGACGAGTTCCCGGCCATTCCCTCCGCCGGTGAGCGACCGACCACCCGCGTCTCCCAGAAGGTGCTGCGCCGCGCCCTGGGCGAGGTGACGTTCGCGGCCGCGAGCGACGAATCGCGGCCCATCCTCACCGGCGTCCTGACCCGCTTCACCGGGGACCGCGTCACGCTGGCTGCGGCGGACAACTACCGGATCGCCGTGAAGTCGATCGACGTGCTGGATCCGGTAGAGGAGAAGGCGGTGGTCGTCCCGGCCCGCTCGTACGCCGAGCTGGCGAGGATCCTCTCGGACGTCGACGATCCTGTCGACGTCGTGCTGGCGCCGGCGAAGAACCAGGTGATGTTCCACGTGGACGGGGTGGACCTGATCACGCGGCTGGTGGACGGCCAGTTCCCCAACTACCAGCAGGTGCTGCCGACATCGCACACGACCCGCGCGGTGGTCGACCGGGAGGAGCTCCTGAAGGCCACCCGGCTCTCCGCGCTCATTGCCAGCTCGTCGGCCAACGTGGTCAAGCTCACCGTGTCGCCCGAGGGTGCCGGGACCGTCGCCGTATCGGCCATCGCGGAGGTCGGCGACAACGAGGGCGAGATCGAGGCTGCGGTCGAGGGCGAGGCCACCTCCATCGCGTTCAACGCGCGGTTCCTCTCGGAGGTGCTGCAGAACATGAGCGGCGACCAGCTGGCCCTCGAGTTCAACGGCTCGCTCTCGCCGGGCGTCCTCCGCCCGGTGACCGCTCCCGATTACGTGCACGTGATCATGCCGGTCCGGACGGCCTCGTAGCCGGGCCGGACCCCCGGTCGCCCCGCGCACGCGACCCGACGGAGAGGCGGCCGCCCGTGCGCATTCGCGAGCTCTCCATGGTGGACTTCCGGAGCTACGAGCGGCTCGAGACCGCCTTCGGGGCGGGACCGCACGTGGTGGTGGGGCCGAACGCGGCGGGCAAGACCAACCTGCTCGAGGCGATGGTGGTCCTGTCGCGCGGCGGCTCGCACCGCGCGCGCTCGGACCAGGAGCTGATCCGGTGGGGCGCGGCCGTGGGGCGCATCGAGGCCACCGTGTCGCGTGAACCCGTGTCGAGCGCCGTCGAGCGGCTCGAGGTCGCGCTGGCCGCTCCCGGCCCCGGGGTGCGCCTCCACAAGCGGATCCGCGTGAACGGGGTGGGCCGCCGGGCCGACGCGCTCCCGGGTCTCCTGCGGACCGTGCTCTTCGCTCCCGAGTCGATGTCGCTGGTGTCCGGCTCCCCGTCGCTCCGCCGCGACGAGCTCGACGGCCTCGGGTCCCAGCTCCACCCCGCCCACGCACGTGCCCTCGCCACCTACGGCCGCGCGCTCACCCAGCGCAACAGCCTGCTGCGCCTCATCCGGGAGGGCGAGGCCGGACGGGACCAGCTAACGTACTGGGACCGGGTGCTGATCGACGAGGGCGGGGCGATCGTCGCGCGACGGCAGGCGATCCTGGCCGAGCTTGCCGCGCCGCTCGCTGCCGCTCACGGTGAGATCGCACCGGGCGAGGTGCCCCTGACCCTGGGGTACGAGACCAACGCGCCGGCGGCACCGGGCGAGAGCGCAGGTGACGCGCTGCGGCGGCGGCTTGCCGAGACCGCGGAGAAGGAGCTCTGGAACGGGCAGACGCTCGTGGGTCCGCATCGGGACGACCTCCGGTTCCTGCTCGGCGAGCGGGACCTCTCGGCGTTCGGGTCGCGCGGCCAGCAGCGCAGCGCGATCCTGGCCCTCAAGCTCGCGGAACTCGACCTGCTGGGACGGAGCGACGGGGTGGCCCCGCTCCTGCTGCTCGACGACGTGTTCAGCGAGCTCGACCCGGAGCGGCGTGCCCACCTGGTGCGACGCATCCGGGCGCTGCCGCAGGCCTTCATCACGACCACGGCGCTCGAGGACCTCGATCCTGCCCTGGTGGCGGAGTCGACGGCGTGGCGGGTCTCGCCGGGACGCCTGGAGCCGGTCGGGTGATTCGCCGCGGCCGGCCGGGCGGGGTCGCCGGGGCGTGTATGTGCCGGGGCGAGGCGTGACCGGCGGACGGCGCCGGCCGATGCGCCGGCTCGGCGATCTCCTGCCCGAGGCCGCGGCGGCGCTCGGCATCGAGGAGGAGCTGCGGCTCGCCCGGGCCATGTCGGCGTGGGAACGGATCGTGGCGGAGCACGTCCCGGCCGCGGCCGGCGCCTCGCGGCTGATCGCGTTGCGCGACGACCAGCTGCTGGTGAGCGCCGCGTCGACGGCCGTCGCCTCCGAGCTCCGCCTGCGGGCGTCGGTGCTGCTCGAAGCGCTGGCGGCCGCCCCCGGCGGCCTCCGGGCCCGCGAACTCCGCGCCGTGGTGCGGCAGGCCGGGCCGGGCCGGCGCGACGGCGGGCCCGTGTAGACTCGACGGCATGGCGGTCCGGCTCCACACGAACCTCGGCCTCGTGCCGGAAGGCGAGCGGCTGGACTCCTCCCCGGATACGGTCATCGTCCAGGAGCCCACGATCGGCGCCACCGCGCGCTCGAAGGGGAACCTGTACGCGATCGCCACGGCGCGAGGGGCGAACCAGCGTGCCCGGGAGGCCACGCGCCTGCTGCTCGAGACGATCCAGCGCGAGTACTACTACGACGAGTCGGCCGGGATCCCGAACTGCCTGGAGAAGGCCGTCCGGACCGCGAACCGGCGGCTGGTCCATCGGCGCGACCTGCACCTGCCGGCGGGGCGGGGGATCGGCGCCGTGGTGGCGGTGGTCCGCGAGCGCGAGCTGTACGTGGCGACCGTCGGCGACGCCGACGCGTACCTGGCCCGGCAAGGCCGCCTGCTGACGCTCCCGGAGGCCGACCGGGGGCCGGGTCTGCCCACGCCCGACGACCTCCGGGTCGACGTGTGGCGCGGCGAGCTGCTGGTGGGCGACGTCCTGCTGCTGGCCTCCGGCGAGCTGGCGCAGCGGCTGGGCACCGACGAGATCCGCCAGTCCATTACCACGCTGCGGCCCGCCCCGGCGGCGCAGCACCTGCACCACCGCCTGGTGGCAGAGGGGGCCGAGGGCTCCGACGCGCTCCTGGTGGTGGAGGCGTCCGAGGTTCCGGCCACCCGCGTCGAGCATCGCCTGGTGCCCGTTCACCCGGCCGAACCGCTGGCCGGGGCCCCGGATCGGTCGCCGATCCCGCTGGCCGACTCCGTCGCCGACGGCGTCACCGCGGTACGCGGCACGGCCCAGCGGGCGGGCGGTGCCGGTGCGAGCGCGCTCGGCGCGCTCGTGGACCGCGGGCTGGACCTCCTGCCTCGCCGCGCCCCCGCCCGGCAGCACGTGCGATCGGCGACGGACCGCCGTGCCGGGGAACGGCGCCTCGCCATGTCGGTGCTGGGGGTGCTCGCGGTCCTGCTCGTGGTCGGCGTGGCGTACTGGGGCCTGAGCGGCGGATGGCAGGGCAAGACGGCCGAGATCAAGCAGGCCAACACCGGCGAACAGGCGCTCGCGGCCGCCCGAACCCAGCTCGGCCAGGTGTTCGGCGGCGGGGACCTCATCAAGGCCGACCCGCAGCAGGCCCTGACCACGCTCCGCGGCGCCTGGACCCAGCTCGACGCGGCCGAGCAGGCGGGTGTCGCCGCCGGCACGGTGCAGTACTACCGCGAGCAGGTCAAGGCCGGGCTGGACCAGCTGTATCAGACCGTCCGCACGTCGGCCGCCACCATCGTGACGATGAAGAAGCTCGATCCGGCAGCCGACCTCTCCGGGCTGGTCCTCGGCCCCGACGGGGCCGCGTACGCCATCGACCAGGC
>DAIDTV010000169.1 GCA_027457005.1 Chloroflexota bacterium | reverse complement strand
CGCCCCCGCGTCCGCTCGAGCCCGGCCAGGTTGTGCGCGGACCCCCCGGTCGCCCATGCACGTGCCGGCCTGCCATCCGGCGCCAGGCCAAGGGCCTTGCCCACCTGCACGGCGCCCAGCGCCCAGGAGAGTGCCTCGGGTGGATCGCCGTGGAGCGCGGCGCCGAGGAGTGCGGCACCCACCGGCAGCGACGCGCTGGCGATGCTGCGGCGCCCCTCGGTCAGGGTCAGCTCGGTGGACGCCCCGCCCGAGTCGACGACCAGCTGCGTGCCCGACGGGTCGAGGCGGTCGCGCACACCGGCCAGGCCGAGCGCGGCCTCGCGTGTGCCGGTGAGCACGCGCACGGGCTGGCCGATCCGGGCCTCCAGCCGATGGACCACGAGCGGCCCGTCGCTCGCACGACGCAGCGCCTCCGTGGCGCCGATCACCAGCGGGGCCCGCTGCCGTTCCGCCAGCCAGGCGAAGTGCCCCGCCACGTCCTCGAGCCGGGCGGTGGCACGCTGGCCCACGCGGCCCTTCGTGGCGACCCGGCGTCCCAGCTCCAGCAGCGCGCCGTGCTGCTCGAGGACCGTGATCAGGGGGCCGTCGGGCCCGCCGCTCACCCGGGCGATCAGCAGGTGGACCGTGTCGCTGCCGATGTCGAGTGCGGCGACCCTGGTCTCGGCGCTCATGCCGGCTGCCCGGGTGCGGCCGGAGCCGCGCCGATCGGCCCCTGGCCCGACGTCGAGCCCGCCGCCAGGAGGGCGTCCGCGAGCTGGCGGCTGCCGATCGCGGCCGGCACCACCGTCAGGCACCCCGCGGCGACGATCGCGGCCGCCACGGCCGGCGAGAGTGCGCCGGTTGCGAGGCCGAGCGAGGCGGTCGCGGCCGGGAGCCCGAGCTGTGCCGAGGTGGCCAGCCCGAACCCGAGCCAGGGCGCCGGCGCGACCGCGCGGGCCGCGACCAGGTGCGCGACCAGCACCGCGGCGGCGAGCAGGAACGCCAGCAGGATCGCGTCCGGGTCTCCCAGCAGCGCACGGACGTCGAGCTCGGAGCCGAGCAGCACGAAGAAGGCCGGCACGAAGAACCCCTCCGCGAGCCCGGACAGCTGGAGCTCGAGGCGCTGCGGCTCGCGAAGGCGCGCGAGCACGATCCCGGCGCCGAAGCCGGCCACCAGCGTGGAGCCGCCGGTCTGGGTGGCGATCAGCGACAGCACGACCAGAAGCAGCAGCGTCACGCGCAGCTGGAGCGCCCAGCCGCGAGCCTGCGAGCGATCGCGGAGCGTCAGGATGGCGGGAGAGCGTGCGGCGCGCTCGCCGATCCGGAGACCGGCGAGGGTGACGGCCACGATCAGCACGTCGCCGCCGAGGGCGCCCGGGATCCGCGCGGCGCCGATAAGCGTCAGCGGCATCGCCAGCACGGTGGTTGCGTCGGCCAGCGGAATCCACGCCATCAGCAGGCCGATCCCGGGACCGAGCAGGCCCCGCTCCTCGAGGATGGGGAACGCGATCGCGGCGGAGCTGCCGGCGACGAGCACGGGGAAGAGCAGGGCGGGCGCGTGCGGCGCGCCGATGGCGCCGATCGCCAGGCCGGCGGGGATCGCCAGCGCCACCACGATCACGAAGGCGATCGCGCCCGGGCGGGCACCGGACCGCAGCGAGGGGGAACGGAGGTCCACCCGCGTGCCGGCGACGAGCATCAGCATGGCGAACCCGAGCCCGTACAGCAGCGCGTTGGTGGGGGTCGCCAGGTCGATCAGCCCGAGCCCGGACCGTCCGAGGACGACGCCGGCGGCCAGCTCGCCCACCACGGCGGGGATCAGTGGCCTCCGCCCGGCGGCCACCAGCGGCCCCACCAGGCCGGCCAGCACGATCACCAGCAGCGAGCCGAACATCGCCTCCTCCTCGGGCCGCGCTCGTGCCGCCCGGCGTCAGCCGACTGCCGGCGCCGGGGCGCGCCGCGTCTTCGACGTGTCGCCCGCGATGACCGTCATCGCGCTCGCGGCCACGACGATCAGCGCCGAGACCGCCAGGGCATGCGCCATGCCGACGGTGAAGGCCGCCATGGTCGGCGCGCCGAGCTGCACCGACGTGCCCAGGAAGATCGCGCCGACCAGCCGCGGCGGGATGGCCGCAGCCGCCACGGCCAGTGCCAGGGCGAAGCTCGTCACCATCCCCGTCTGGCGGAAGGTCGCGAGCGTCGCGCTCGCCACGCCGAGCCGCTGAACCGGAGCGGCGCCCATGACGGCGCTGGTGTTGGGCGACCAGAAGAGCCCGCCTCCCACGCCGAGCACGACCAGGCCGAGGAGCAGTGCGCCGTACGACGACGTCGCCGTGAGCTGGGCGAGGATGACGCAGGCGGCCGCCTGCAGGAGCAGCCCGATGGTGGCCGGCGTCCGGGCACCCACCCGGTCCGAGATCAGGCCGGCGACCGGGCCGATCACCGACTGCACCAGCGAGAGCGGCAGGATCATGAGCGCGGCCTGCAGCGGGGTGGTGCCCTTCACCGCCTGCAGGTAGAACACGATCAGGAAGTTGACCGCGAACATGCTCAGGCTCTGCAGCGTCGCGGCGGCGGTGCCGAAGGCGAGGATCCGCGAACGGAACAGCGACGGGTCGATGAAGTGCGTGCCGCCGCCTCGCTCGGAGACGGCAAAGAGCGCCTCCAGGACGACGAACGCGCCGAACAGTCCCAGCGTCGGCGCCGAGAACCAGCCCCACGAGATGCCCTGCGAGAGCGCCACCAGCAGGCACGAGATGCCGCCCGAGAACAGCAGCATCCCGAGCAGGTCGAAGCGCTCGCCTCCTCTCGGCCGGCCCTTCTCGCGCAGCGCCAGGTAGCCCCACAGGGTCCCGGCCACCCCGATCGGCACGTTGACCAGGAAGATCCACTGCCACGCGAGGAACGCGAGGATGAGGCCGCCCGCGACCGGCCCCACGATGTTGCCGATGGCCCAGGTGATCGCGTTGATGCCCATCGCCCGCCCGCGCTCGCCGGCGGGGAACGCCTCGGTGATGATCGCCATGGCGTTCGCCATGAGCATCGCACCGCCGACCCCCTGCACCAGCCGGAACAGCACCAGCTCGGCACCGCTGCCGGCGAACGCGCAGAGCAGCGATCCCACGGTGAACACGGCGAACCCGGCGTTGTACATCCGGACGCGCCCGAACATGTCGGCCAGGCGGCCGAACAGCATCAGGAACACCGTGCTCATCAGGATGTAGCCCATGAGCACCCAGATCATCGTGACGAGGTCGGAGCGAAGGCTGGTCATGATCGTCGGCAGCCCGAGCACGACGATGGACGAGTCGATGGCGGCCATGGCCGATCCCAGCGTGGTCACCGACAGGGCGATCCACTTGTACTCGATCCCGGACCTGCCGCGCTCGACCGCAGCCTCCTGATTCACGCGCACGACCTCCTCGGACGTCCCGCCGCGTCGACCGCATGCCCGGTCCGGACCGCGCGGCGCCGTGGTTCCCGCACATTGTCGCCCGGACCCTGCCCGGGCGGTTGACGCCGCGGCACGCGTGCCCGACCCTGATGGCCGGGAGGCACCATGAGCGGGCTGCGCGACGCGTACGACGAGGAAGCGGCAGTGCCGGAGCGCCGCGCGCCACGGCGGCGAGGCGGCGGCCAGGGCCTGGCGGAGTACGCCCTGATCCTGGCGCTGATCGCCCTGCTCGTGGTTGCCGGCCTGGTGGTGCTCGGCGCGTACTACGGGCCCTCGATCGGGCTCGCGACACCGGTCCCGAGCGGGGTGCCCGGTCCGTCGTTCCTGCCACCGTCGCCCGTCGTGTGACGGCGTGGCGGCGCGCCGACGCCGTTCGGTTCGCCGGCACGGCCGGGGCCGCCATGCCGCCGGGACTCTCGCGCCCGGGCACGCTCAGTGCTCCGACGTGCCCTCTCTCGCCAGGCGGCGCAGCACGGCCGGCAGGATGCCCCCTTCGCGGTAGTAGTCGACCTCGATGGGGCCGTCCAGTCGCGCGACGGCGCGGAAGCTGCGGGCGGCCCCGTCGGTGCCGGTGACCTCCACGGTGACCTCCTGGCGGGGCTCGAGGCCGGCCGCGAGCCCGAGGACGGCGTAGGTCTCGCGCCCCGTCAGCCCGAGCGTCTCGGCGCTCTCCCCCGGCAGGAACTGCAGCGGGAGCACGCCCATCCCCACCAGGTTCGAGCGGTGGATCCGCTCGAACGACTGCGCGAGCACCGCCCGCACCCCGAGCAGGTTGGTGCCCTTGGCGGCCCAGTCGCGCGAGCTGCCGGAGCCGTACTCGCGCCCGCCGATCACCACCAGCGGCACGCCCTCGGCCGCGTAGCGCATCGCCGCGTCGTAGATGAACAGGAGCTCGCCGGACGGCTGGTGCGCCGTGTACGGCCCCTCCCGATCGACCAGGCGGTTGCGCAGCCGGATGTTCCCGAACGTGCCGCGCATCATCACCTCGTGGTGGCCGCGCCGCGAGCCATAGCTGTTGAACTCGAGCGGGGCCACGCCGCGCGCCTGCAGCCACTCCCCGGCGGGGCTCCAGGCCGCGATCGAGCCGGCGGGGGAGATGTGGTCGGTGGTGACC
>DAIDTV010000168.1 GCA_027457005.1 Chloroflexota bacterium | reverse complement strand
GCGTCCGCCATGGTGGCGACTTTCGAGACCATGCCTGCTCCTGCGCCGGGGACGCGCCGACGGGATTCCGCCGTGGTAGCCCCTCGCGCTGGCAGCGCCGGGGGCGCTCTGAGCCTAGCCTCTCGCGTCGATGGCCGCCACCGCCTGCTCGAAGATGCGCAGCCCGACGACGGCCTCGTCCTCGGTCAGGTTCAGGGCCGGCGACATGCGCACCACGTCCTCCCCGGCGGTGAGCACGAGCAGCCCGCGCTGGAAGCACTCCTCCTGGACCGCATTCGCCGACGCCGCCGAGTAGAACTCGATGCCGATCATGAGCCCGATGCCGCGCACGTCGCGCACGATGCGATCGTGGCGGCGCACCAGCGGCCGCAGCCCCGCCAGGAGCTGGTTCCCGCGCTCGGCGGCGTTGGCCATGAACTCGTTCTCGATGAGCCGCATCGTGGCGAGGGCCGCGGCGCAGCTCACCGGGTTTCCCCCGAACGTCGACCCGTGCGCGCCCGCGGGCCACGACATCAGCTCGGACCGTGCCACCATCGCGCCGAGCGGCAGCCCGGAGGCGATGCCCTTCGCCGTGAGCACCACGTCCGGCTCGACACCCCAGTGCTGGATCGCCCACCACTGGCCCGTGCGGCCCATGCCCGACTGGATCTCGTCGTCGACGAGCAGGATCCCGTGCTGATCGCACAGGCGGCGCAGGCGCGGCAGGAAATCCGGCTCCGGGACCACGTAGCCGCCCTCGCCCTGGATGGGCTCGACGAAGATCGCGGCGAACTCCTCGGCCGGCATCAGGCGCCGGAACACGCGCTGCTCGAGCTCGTCGATCCCCGCGTTGCCGTACGGGACGTGGTACACGCCGGGGACCAGCGGCGAGTAGTGGGCGTGGTACCTGGCCTTCGAGCCGGTCAGGGTCATCGCGCCGTAGGTGCGCCCGTGGAACGCGCCGAGGAAGGCGACCAGGTTCTGCCGGCCGGTCACGTACCGGGCGAGCTTCATGGCGGCCTCGACCGCCTCGGCCCCGGAGTTGCACAGGAAGGCGCGGGTGGGGCCGCTGATCGGCGCGATGCGGTCCAGCTGCCGGGCGACCTCGGCGTAGACGGGCAGGTAGTAGTCGGAGCTGGCGCAGTGGAGGAGGGTCGCGGCCTGCTCGGCGATCGCGGCCACCACGTCGGGATGGCTGTGACCGGTGGAGTTCACGGCGATGCCGGCCGCGAAGTCGAGGAAGCGGTTGCCGTCGATGTCCTCGACCATGACGCCATCGCCCCGGACCGGCACGATCTGGTACGCGCGAGGCAGGCTCGGCGTGACGTATTCGCGGTCGATCGCGATGTGCTCGCGCGCTTTGGGCCCGGGCAGCTCGGTGACGATGTGGGGGAGGGGGCGCGCGCTTGCGGTCCGATTGGCGACTTCGGTCATGCGGAGCTCCGTGGGCCTGGCGCCGGTGTCGGGCGCCGCTGGTGCCGGCGGTCGGGGCGCGCTGGCCGCGGGCAGGGTGAATAGCGGTTATGCAATCTGGATGACCCGTGCCCAGTGTAGCAAGGTGGACCGGGGCTCATCGGGGCCCCGGGCACGGGGCACGGGGCGCCGGGGACGCGGCCGGATCCCGCGGGCGCGGCCGGATCCACAGGCGGGCCGATGTCCGATCCGCAGGCGCGGCCGGATCCGCGCACGGGGCGACGAGGACGCGGCCCGATCCGCGGGCGGGGCATTGACGCGCTGTGCCTGGAGCGCCGGTGCACGCCTGGTGCAGCCCCGCTCCGCGAGGGTGAGGCTGGGCGGCGCCGCCGCTTCTAGTCGACGATCGTCTGGCTCTGCTCGCGCATGTACTGCTGGACGTAGTAGAAGCCGCCGCCCGACTTGCCGGACGTGCCTGAGCCCTTCCAGCCACCGAACGGCTGGACGCCCGGCCAGGCCCCCGTGGTCGCGCCGGCCCGCCGGTTGACGTACACCACGCCCGCCTCGATCGCCCGCAGGAACACGTCGACCTGCGCGCGATCCTGGCCGTAGAAGCCGGCGGTCAGCCCGTACACGTTGTCGTTGGCGAGCGTGATCGCCTGCTCCAGCGAGTCGACCGCACCGATCACCACGAACGGCACGAACAGCTCCTCGCGGAACAGCCGGTGGCCGAACGGCAGCCCGTCCACGATGGTCGGCGCGACGAAGTACCCGTTGTCGTAGACGCCGCCGGTGAGCCGCTCGCCGCCCGTCACGATCGTCCCGTCGCGACGTGCCTCTTCGACCGCCCGCTCGTACTTCTCGACTGCCGCCTGGTTGACGACCGGGCCCAGCCAGTTGCGACGGTCGTTCGGGTCGCCGATCGAGATCGCCATCGTCTTCTCGACCAGGATCCGCAGCAGCTCGTCCTTGACCTCGCGCTCGACGTAGACCCGGCTGCACGCCGAGCACTTCTGGCCGCCGAACCCGAACGCCGAGCGCATGATCCCCTCGGCGGCCTCTTCCAGGTCGGCCGTCCGGCTGACGATGGCGGGGTTCTTGCCGCCCATCTCGACGATGACGGGCTTGGGGTAGTCCTTGGCGAAATGCTTGTAGAGGTCGAACCCGACCTCGTACGACCCGGTGAAGGTGAGCCCGTTGACGCCCGGGTTCTCCGCGAGCTCGGCACCAACGGTGGATCCCGGGCCGGTCACGAAGTTGACGACGCCACCGGGGATTCCCGCGTCGCGGAACACATCGTAGAGCTTGAGGCCCATCAGGCTGCTGTCGGACGCCGGCTTCAGCACCACGCAGTTGCCCGCCACGAGCGCGCCGCCGGCCGGCCCGCCGAACAGCGACGCCGGGAAGTTGAACGGCGCGATGACCGCCCACACGCCGTACGGCTTCAGGACGGAGCGCGTGTGGACCGTGTCGTCGCCGAGGTTGCCCATGGGGTAGTCGAAGCCGCCGTGCTCCTCGATCTGATCGCAGTACCAGCGGATCAGGTCGGCCGTCTCCTCCACGTCGCCGAGCGCCTCGAGCCGGTTCTTGCCGACCTCGATCGCGGTGAGCGCGGACAGCTCCATCTGCCGCTCGCTGATCAGGTCCGCGGCGCGCCGAAGGAGCGCCACGCGCTCCTGCCAGGGCCGCCCGCTCCAGCCCGGGAACGCCGCGCGGGCCGCGGCGATCGCGTCGCGCACGTCCTGCCGGGTGCCCTTCGCGAAGCGCCCCACCAGGGAGCCGTCGATCGGCGAGCGATCCTCGTAGGTGCCCTCGCCGACGCGCGGTTCCCCGTTCACGTACAGCGGGTGGGTCTGCCCGAGCTCCGATCGGGCCCGCCCCAGCCCGGCTTCGTAGTCGGCGTGCAGCTGCTCGTTGTCGTTCCGAAGCGTCGCGTACGTGATCTTGATCCGCGGCGCGGTCGGCGTGGTCATCGTCGATGTTCCTCGTGCAACCCGGGATTGCCAGGCATCGCTTCGCGGCTGGCCGGACGGAATGGGCGGCAGGCCGGACGTGTCTGGCCGCTAGTCTAGCGCGGCGACCACGTCGGACAGGGTCAGCGCCACCACGTCGGGGAGCAGCGAGGCACCCCGCGCCCGGGCCGCGGCCAGGTCGGCGGGGCCGTGCTTGCCGGACAGGACGAACGCGGCCCGCAGGCCCACGCGCTTCGCGCCGGCGACGTCCGACCGGAGGTCGTCGCCGACCATCAGGACCGCGTCGCGGCCCCCGTCAGCGGATCCCTTGGTCACGCCGAGCGACTCGCACGCGGCCTCGAAGAAGGCACCCGCCGGCTTCCCGACGAGGAACGCGCGCCGGCCGGTGGCGAACTCCAGGGCGCGCACGAACGCGCCCGAATCGAGGGTGACGCCCTCGGGGGTCAGCCACCACGGATTGCGGTGCATTGCCACCAGCCGCGAGCCGCCGCGGACCAGCCGGAACGCGGCGTTCAGGCGCGGCCACGTGAACCCGGCTCCGGCGTCGCCCACCACCACGGCCGAGGCGGGACCCCCGGCGGCTGCCTCCTCGTCGGTGAGGAGCCACTGGCCGTCGAACTCGCGGAGGGCATCGGGTCCGGCCAGCACGTAGAGCGGCCGGCCCGGCCAGCGCCGCCTCGCCAGCGCTGCGCTGGCCGAGAGCGCGGTGACGATCGCGGTCGGCTCGATCTCGATCCCGGCCTTCGAGAGCAGCCCGCTGAGCGAGTCCCGGCTCCAGAGCGAGCTGTTGGTGAGAACCCGGAACGGGGTCCCCCGGCGGGACAGCGCGCGGACGGCCTCCGCCGCTCCGGGAAGTGGCGCGCCCTTGAGCACCACGACGCCGTCCATGTCGAGCAGCAGCGCACGGATGCCGGCCAGGGCGGCCCGCCGGCGATCGGGGGGGTCGGCCGCGCCCGCCGTGCCAACCCCGTCGGCCGTGCCCGCCGTGCCCGCCGCGGCGACCGCGTCGGCCGCCGAGGCGATGTGCGCCCCTTCGTTCACCGCAGGTTCAGCGCGCCGCCTGCACCGCGCGGAAGCAGTCGGAGCAGTAGACCGGTCGGTCCATGCTCGGCTTGAACGGAACCTGTGCCGTGTTGCCGCACCGGGAGCAGATCACCGCGAAGTACTCACGGGCCGCTCGTTCCCCGCCACGCTCGTACCCCCTGGG
>DAIDTV010000167.1 GCA_027457005.1 Chloroflexota bacterium | reverse complement strand
CTCGGGGGCTGCGGGATCGCGCCTCAGCCAGCGCTCCCAGGGGCGCTCGTCACTCATCGGTGGAGCTCTCCCTGCCGGCGATCGGCGAACACCGCCGGGTACCCGCCGGTCACACCCGGGTCAGGTACTCGCCGGTGCGCGTGTCGATGCGGATGGTGTCGCCCTCGCCGACGAAGAGGGGGACCTGCACCGTCAGGCCGGTTCCGGTCGTCGCGGCCTTGCGCGCACCGGTGGCGGTGTCGCCGGCGAAGCCCGGCTCCGTCTCGGTCACCACCATGTCGACCGTGATCGGCAGCTCGACGCCGATCGTCTCGCCCTCGTAGCTGGTGCGGTCGAGCAGCATGCCGTCCTGCAGGTACGAGACGGCATCCCCCAGCTGCTCGGCGGCCAGGGTGAACTGGTCGAACGAGTCGGTGTCCATGAAATGGAAGTCGTTGCCGTCGCGGTAGAGGAACTGGACCTGCCGGCGGTCGAGGTGGGCCCGTGGCCACTTGTCGCCGGCCTGGAACGACCGCTCGACGGTCTGGCCGCGCTTCACGTTCTTGAGCTTGATGCGAACCTGCGCGGATCCGCGGCCCATCTTGATGTGGTGGTAGTCCAGGATCTGCCAGAGCTCGCCGTCGAGCTCGATGACGATCCCCTTGCGCAGGTCGCCGGTCGAGACCATGGTCGGGGTGACTCCTGTCGGTGGGCGGCCGCAGGGGGCGGCCCGGGACATGTCGGTGCGTGCACGAATTGTACCCGGCCGTCGGCGACTCCCGGACGGGGCAGACGTGTGCCGGGGCCGGCCCGCCGGCGCGGGCAGGAGCTCCGCCCCGGGCTACGTCCCGACGACCGTCACCTCGCGCGGGAATGCGGTGAGCCGCTCGACTCTCCCCGTCCCGGCGTCGAACGTCACGAGGTCCTCGATCCGGATACCGGTCTGCCCCGGCAGGTAGATCCCCGGCTCGATCGAGAAGACCGTGGGCCAGGGCAGCGGCGCCGGGGCAGCCCGGCGGCTGAGCGAGGGGACCTCGTGGGTGGCGAGCCCGATCCCGTGCCCCAGCCCGTGGCCGAAATGGTCGCCATGACCGGCCGCGGCGATCACCTCGCGGGCCGCGGCGTCGATCTCCACCCCCGTTGGCGCGGTTTGCGCACCGGCGGCGCGCCCCAGCGCGTCGAACGCGGCTTCCTGCGCCAGGGCCACGAGCCGGTACAGCTCGAGGTCCCGGGCGGCCGGCGCCCCCACGAACAGCGTGCGCGTCATGTCGCTGCGGTAGCCCGCCACCTGGGCCCCGAAGTCGAACAGCAGCACCTCCCCGACCGTGACCCGCCGCTCTCCGGGCGAGCCGTGCGGGAGCGCCGCCCGCGGTCCCGAGAGGCACGTCACGTCGAACGCCAGGGCCTCGGCCCCGCTGGTCCGCATCTCCCACTCGAGCTGGAGCGCGAGATCGCGCTCCGGGACTCCGGGGTGGATGGACGGCAGCAGTCGCTCGAGCGCGGCGTCCGCCACCGCGCATGCCGCGGCGACCCGTTCCAGCTCGGCCGGTTCCTTGACCGCCCGCAGCTCCTCGACCCATCCGTCCGCTGCCACGAGCTCGGCCTGCGGAGCGGCGGCCTGGAGCCGCGTCCAGAGCGCCTGGCTGACCAGGTTGGCCTCGACCGCCACGCGACGCACGGGGCCGCCGCCCCGGCCACGCAGGCCGGCCAGGATGCGCGGCCAGCGGTCGGGCAGGTCGTAGTAGGACTCCTCGACGCGCGCGCCGGGGCATTCCTCGCCGGCCTGCTCCAGGTACCGGGTGTCGGCGAGCACCACCACGTCGTCGCCCGAGACCAGGAAACGGCCGGAGTCCCCGGCCACCTTCTCCTCCCCCTCGGCGAGTGCGAAGCCGGTGAGGTAGCGCGTGTTCTCCCGGCTGACGCCCAGGTAGGCGTCCACCGTCTCCCGCTCCAGCCGGTCGCGGAGTCGTGCGAGGCGGGCGGGCCGGGCGGCCTCGTCGGCGGCCCTCCATCGCGCCAGGTCGTCGGTGGAGGGTGCGCCCGCGGACCGGGGTGCGAGGACCAGGCCGCTCATCCGATGTACCCGTACTTGCGCATGTTCATCAGCTGCTCCGCGTAGGTCCTGGAGAACGCGTGGGTGTAGGACCCGTCGTTCTTGGCCAGGAAGTAGAGGTAGTCCGTCTTCGTGTCCGGGTTCAGGGCCGCCTGGATCGACGCCAGGCTGGGCGTGCAGATGGGTCCCGGGATCATGCCGGTGTTCGCGTAGGTCTGGAAGCCCTGCAGGTTCTTGGGCAGCTTGACGTTGCCGGGATTCGCGAGGGCGTTCCAGAACACGTACTTCTGCCACTGCTCGAACGGCATCTTGTCGAGCTGCACGGTATCCCAGCCATAGATCACGGTCGGGTCGGCGTCGAGCGGCATGCCCCGGGTGAGCCGGTTCGCGTAGACGCCGGCGATCAGCGGACGCTCCGACTCCACGCGCGCCTCCTGCTCGACGAGGCTCGCGAGGCTCAGCACCTGGTAGAAGTTCCTGCCCGCCTTCTCCGCCGCCTGCACCGGTCCCATGCCGATCTCCGTCTGCCACTGGTCGAGCAGGTCGCGCAGCAGCTGGTCGGGCGTGACGTCCTGGTACACGTCGAAGGTGCCGGCGCCAAGGAACCCCTCGAGCGAGTGGCCGGCGGGGAGGGTCGAGAGAAACGGGTAGGCCGAGATGATCGAGGCGGGCGGGTGCATCGCGAGGTCGTAGAAGGCCCGCACGTCCATCTTGAGCGGGAGCGTCTCCAGGTAGGCCGTGATCTGCTCGATCCTGAGCCCCTCCCGCAGCTGGACGGTGACGGTCTTGACCGGCGCCTGCTGGAGCCTGGCCAGGATGGCCTGCGGCGTCATGGTCGCGCTCAGGTCGTAGGCACCCGCCTCGATGTTCCCGGAGAGCCCCTCGGTGATGACCAGGTACGTGACCGCGAACGGATCCCGCACCAGGCCCGCCTGTGCCAGCTCACGGGCCACATCCGAGGCGGTTGCGCCGAGCGGTACCGTGAAGTGGACGACGACCGGGTCCGTGCCCGCCGGGTCGGACAGGTGGCTGCCGAGCTGGTCCCGCACGATGCCCGCGACGGGGCTCATGTGGAGCAGCGAGGGGTTGCTCTCCGCCAGGCTGAAGACCAGACGGTTCACCGCCGGGCCGATCGCGATCGTGGTGAGCCCCCATAGCAGGACCGCGGCCACGGCGAGCACGGCGACGGCTCCGGCGATGCGCCCCCTGCGGGAACCCCGGGACGAGGCGGGCGGGCGCGGCACGTATCGGCCGCTGCGGACACCGTGGTTCGGTCGCTGCGTGTTCATGCCTCCGCGGCCGGCTGCCGGGGCGCCTCGCGGGTCCGCGCGTCGAGCTCAGCCTGCAGGATCCGCGCGGCGGCCAGGCGATCGACGCGTACCCGGCGCGACCGGATCGCGGAACGGGTGGGACGCCCGCTCGCGCGATCCCGGTGCAGCGGCGGCTGAACGGCCTCCGCGGCCTCCGTGGTCAGCCGTTCGTCCCGCCATGCGACGGGCAGCCCGGTGCGCGCCGTCATCTCGGAGGCCCAGGTGCGGGTCCGCCGGGCCTGCTCGCCCTCGCCGCCGCCCATGTCGAGCGGCAGGCCGACGACGAGCTCGCCGGCGCGCTGTTCCGTGGCGAGGCGGGCCAGGCGCTGCGCGTCCTCCTCCAGCGTGCCGCGGCGCAGCGTGCCGAGCGGCCGCACCGCCCCGGACGTGTCGTCCGCGATCGCCACGCCGACCCTCCGGTCGCCCACGTCGAGGCCGAGGAGCCTGGTCACGATCCGGACCGCCTGGGCTGCGCGACCGTTAGCGAGACCCGGAAATCCAGGTTCGGGATGGTGCTCACGAACGACGGCCACGTTGAGATGGACACCTCGCCGTACTGCTGCAGGATCGTGCGGGCGTCGGCGACGCTCCGGCCCTTCACCTGGGCGAGCAGGGCGGCCGCGTCCACCGGGTGCCATCGTTCCCCCTGCGCCGTCACGGTGAAGGTCACGTGCCCGCCCTGGACTTTCGCGTCGCTCACCGTGGTCCGGATGGAATCCGGGAACAGCGACCAGCCCGCCGGGACCTGCTGCTGCAGGCGGGAGGAAGCGAGCCCGGCCAGCGGCTGCTGCGAGACCGCGAGGACCGTGGCGGGGGCCGTGGCCGTCAGCTGGAACTACGCGTTCGGCGTGCCGACCAGGGCCGATGCGGCCGGGGCGGTGGTGACCGTGCCCAGCGACGCGGTGGCCGGGATGAGGGTGGTGCCCGCCGGGGCGAGAGAGGCGTCCGCTGCCGCGGGCGGCAGCTGCGCGGCTACCTGGGACCCGAGCTGCTTCACCGCGGCATCGTAGTCCTGCTTGCTGACGACCTTCGTCACGGTGCGGCTCCCGCCCGTGGTCGCCTGCGCGTTGTCCGCCGTGACCTGGAACGCCTGCAACCGGGTGGATACCACGCTGATCGCGTGCGCCGCCACGTTGCCTGCGGGGCCCGGCGCGACCGCGGTGACGCCGCTGCTGGCACGGCCCGGCGTGATGGTCGTCCCGTTGACCGTCGCGCGGGGGGTCACGACGGTGGTCGACGTCAGGAACTGGATGCC
>DAIDTV010000166.1:535-4597 GCA_027457005.1 Chloroflexota bacterium | reverse complement strand
GGCAGTGGGCCATCGCGTCAGGCCGTCACGTGGAGGGTGCCGTGCATGGTCGGCGACGCCTTCCCGCCGCAGCAGGTGTTGCAGTAGAAGTCGTAGTCGCCGGGTGTCGCGGGCGCCGTGAAGGCGTACTGCTTCTGCGCCTCGGGCGGGATGGTCACGTAGATCTTCTGGCTGTCCATGATGAACGTGTGCACCCCGCCGCCGTCGAGGTGCATCGCGTTGTCGGTATTCCAGAAGTTGAGCTTGACGGTTTCCCCAACCTTCGCGTCGATGGTCTTCGGATCGAACCCGGCCATCGAGAGCCGCACGGGCAGGTAGCCCTCGGCGTTGGCCCCGCGCGCGCCCAGGAAGACCGAGGCGGCGAGGTAGGTCCCGGCGCCCAGGATGACCACCACGACCAGCGCGAATCCGAGGATCCGTGGAAGGGACGCGTGCCGGCGCTGCTGCGCGTCCGATTGCTGACGCTGGGCCTCCGCTTGGTCGGCCAGCACTTTCTGTCGGGCACGGCGTGCCGCACGGGTGGTCATGGCTGATCCTCGGGGCGTGGAGCGGTGTCGACGACAGGCGCGGGGTTCACCGGGTCGACGGGGCGGGCGCGGCCTCCCCTGAAGCCAAGTCGTGCATGGCGTCGTGGGCCTCGTCGCAGGCCTGGAGCACCGCCGTGCGCTGGGACGCGTCGAGCGACCCCATCATCCCGGGGCCAACGGTGGCGGAGGGCGAGACGTTCGACGTCCAGCCGCCCATCATGCCGGCGCCCCAGCCGCCCAGCATCTGACTCCACGGCGTGTCCGTGGCTGCGGCGTTGCCGCCACCCGGGGTGGGGCTCGCCGCGAGCGCCGATCCGGCCGCGCCGACGGCGATCCCGATCGCCAGGCCCGCGCCCAGCAGCAGTCCGCCTCGTGTGGGTGTCATGGTCGTGTCTCCTTCTCTGTGCGCAGGACGCGGCGCGCCTGCTCGTATTCGGCCTGCGTGATGTCTCCGTGGGCGTAGCGGGCGCGGAGGATCGCCTCGGGGTCGTCCGTGCGGGGCGCTCGGTCGGCTCCTCGGACAAGCAGCCAGACCATCACGAGCAACGCGACGACCCACACGCCCATCCAGAGCCAGGCCCCCAGGGTCATGTCGCCCCACGCCGTCATCATCGAAGCGCCTCCGGTCTGCGCCGCTCCGCTCGAGCGGCACATCCCGAGGCTATGGGCGCCGGGTCAACTGTCCATGCAGGCCGGGTCAGGCCTTCGTCAAGATCCGCTCAAGCGCCGCAACGACTCCCTCGGGCACCGACCCGATGCGTTCAGCCGCCGGGCAGCTCGACCGCGAACATGGCGCCCCGACCCGGCCCGTCGGACTCCGCCCACACCCGTCCGTCCATCGTCTCGGCCAGGGCGTGCGTGATGGCGAGCCCGATGCCGGAGCCGCCGAGGGCCCGCGAGCGCGAGGGATCGACGCGGTAGAAGCGCTCGAACACCGACGCGCGCTGCTCCGGTGTCAGTCCCGGTCCCTGGTCGCGCACCGCCAGCACGACGCCGCGCGGCGAGCGGATGCCACTCACCCGGACCGCGGTTCCCTCGGCCGTGTAGCGCAGGGCGTTCGAGAGGTAGTTGTCGAGGATCTCGGCCAGGCGCCCCCGGTCGGCACGCACCAGGAGGCCCTCGGGCACCTCGAGCTCGAGGGTCAGGCCGCGCGCGGACGCCTGCGGGCCGAAGCGGGTTACGACCTCCCGGGCGAGCGGCGCGGCGTCGAATGCCTCGATCGAGAGCGGCAGCTGCCGCGCCTCGGCGCCCCACAGCTCCTGGAGGTCGGTGACGAGGCGGGTCAGGCGGGCCGTCTCTCCGCGCAGCAGGCGCCAGGTCTCCGGGCCGGCCGCCACCACGCCGTCCTCGAGCCCCTCGAGATAGCCGTCGACGGTGGTGAGCGGGGTGCGCAGCTCGTGCGCCACGTCGCCCACCAGTTCCAGGCGGCGCCGCTCGGTCGCCTCGAGGGAGCCCGCCATCGCGTTGAACGAGACACCCAGCTCCGCGATCTCGTCGGTCCCTGCGGCGGGCACGCGCTCGGCGTAGTGGCCGCGGGCGATGCGCCCCGCAGCGGCAGCCAGGCGCGCGACGGGCCGCGCGATCGCCGAGGAGAGCGCGAGGCTCACGACGATCGACGCCACGACCGCGATCAGCCCGGCGGCGAGCAGGGCGTTGCGGACCGCGTCGTCGAAGGCCGCCTTCGTCGCGGCGTCCATGGCCGCGCCCATCATGTCGCCCGCGGGATGGCCCATCGCCTGGGCGAAGTAGCCGGGGCCGACCAGGCTGACGGCGACGACGACGGTCCCGAGGACTGCCCCGGCGACGACGAGGTTGGCGACGAGCAGGCGTCCCCGCAGGCCACCCGGCAGGCGCATCAGCGGGTCACCAGCCGGTACCCGACGCCGCGCATCGTCTCCACGAAGCGGGGGTGCTCCGGGTCGTCCCCGAGCTTGCGGCGCAGGTTGGCGACATGGACGTCGACGAGGTGATCGTCGCCCACGAAGTCGGGGCCCCAGATCCGATCGAGCAGCGCCGCCCGACCGAGGACCACGCCCGGGTCCCGCGCGAGCGCGGCCAGCACCCCGAACTCGGTGGCCGTCAGCTCGACCAGGGTGCCGTCGATGCGCACCTCGTGGCGTGCCTCATCGAGGGTCAGTCCGGCCGGGGGAGCACTGGTCGCAAGCGTCGTCCGGGGTCGGCGCAACAGTGCCTTGACCCGCGCGACCAGCTCGCGCGGGCTGAACGGCTTGACGAGGTAGTCGTCGGCGCCCACTGAGAGCCCGACGATCCGGTCGATCTCCTCGCCGCGGGCGGTGAGCATCAGCACGTAAGCATCCGAGAAGGTGCGCAGCTGCCGGCACACCTCGATCCCGTCGAGCCCGGGCAGCATGACGTCGAGCACGAGCACGTCCGGCGAGGAGGTGCGCGCGAGCTCGAGGGCGCGCGGTCCGTCAGGCGCCGAGAGCACCTCGTATCCCTCGCGCTCGAGATAGCCGCGCACGAGCTCCACGATCGGCGGCTCGTCGTCCACGACGAGGAGGCGTGGCGGGCGGGCCGGAGCGGCCGGGTTCAGCTGCATGGGGACATCGTGGACGAGTGTGGCGGATCCGCAAGTGCCCAGGGCTGCCAATGACGCGTGCGGGGAGCCCCGACGCGAGAACCGCCGAACCATCGCGTCCAGAGAAAGGACGATTCGGAATCCGCGCGAGCAGAACCGCTCGCACTATCACCAATGGCAGTCAGTCGCCCTGGCCCGTCCCGAACTGGCGGTCGCCGGCGTCGCCCAGGCCCGGAAGGATGTAGCCGCGCTCGTTGAGCTGCCGATCCACCGCCGCGCAGTGGATCTCGACGTCGGGGTGCGCCTCGGTCACGGCGCGAACCCCCTCCGGGGCCGCGATCAGGTTCACCAGCTTGATGCGCACCGCACCCCAGCGCTTGAGCACCTCGATGGCGGCCGTCGCGGAACCACCGGTTGCCAGCATCGGATCCAGGATCAGGCACAGGTCCACCGTGGCCGAGTCGGGGAGCTTGTTGTAGTACTCCACGGGCCGCAGCGTCCGTTCGTCCCGGAAGAGGCCCAGGTGCCATACCTGGGCGGTGGGCATCAGCTCGAGCATCGCGTCGAGCATGCCGAGACCCGCGCGCAGGATGGGCACCAGGCCGATCCGGTCGGCCAGCTCGGCGCCCACCGTCTGTTCCATCGGCGTCACGACCGGCACCTGGCGAAGCCGTGCATCCGCCAGCGCCTCGTATCCCACCAGCCAGCTGATCTCCCGGACCAGCTCGCGGAACTTCTTGGGATCGGTGCGCTGGTCGCGCAGCAGCGCGAGCTTGTGAAGGATGGCGGGGTGATGCGACACGTGGACCGTGGACGGGAGCCACTCGAGGTCGCCTGCGACTGGAGAGCCGGCGGAATCAGCCACGCGCATGCTCCTGGTGCGTCTCGCGGGAGTCGCCGGCGATCGTAGCATCCGGGGAGGTCGGCCGGAGCGACGTAGCGGCGGCGACCCCGGGCGGCCCGCCCCTGTCCGGCCGACGCGCTACCATCCGGGGG
>DAIDTV010000166.1:0-474 GCA_027457005.1 Chloroflexota bacterium | reverse complement strand
CCACAGGTGCGCGGGGCCCAGCCCCGCGGCCGCGCCGGTCGCTGGCCGCGCGGCGCTGCTCCGCCGGTGCTGGTCGACGTGCGCCGGGGCGGGATCACGGAGAGCCGGCACCGGGGCCACGTCGTGCAGGTGGGGGCCGACGGTGCCATCGAGCGCGTGATCAGCGACCCGCAGGTCGTGGTTGCGTTGCGCTCCGCGGCCAAGCCCCTGGGGCTCGCCGCGTTCGTCGAGTCCGGCGCGGCCGACGCGTTCGAGCTGTCGGCACCCGAGCTGGCCGTACTGGCGGCCTCCCATTCCGGCGAGGACCTCCACGTTCGCACGATCCAGGCGATCCTCCGGCGCGCCGGGATCAGCCAGACCTTCCTAGGGTGCGGCACGGAGAACGCGCCGCTCGACCAGCTGACCGCGCAGCGGCTGGCACGCGACGGCGAGCGGCCCTGCGCGATTCGCCACCAGTGCGCCGGGCAGCACGCG
>DAIDTV010000165.1 GCA_027457005.1 Chloroflexota bacterium | reverse complement strand
GTAGGCGACGAGCGGCGGCGCCGACCGCGTCCGCGCATCGGGCCGCCACGGGCCCCGGATCCAGGCGGCGGGCGCGGGGCTGCGCTACCCGCGGCCCAGGGGCTGCCCGGTCGAGGGGTCCCAGCCGCCCGCCTGGCCGACCTTCGAGGCGAGGGGCCTGCCCAGGACACCCGAGATGAAGCGCGCGGCATCGAGCACCAGCGGGAGCAGCGCGCCGTGTGCCAGCCCCAGGCCGTCGAGCAGGTAGACCAGGTCCTCCGTCGCGAGATTCCCGGCGGCCCCCGGGGCATACGGGCAGCCGCCGGTCCCGCCGGTCGACGCATCGAAGCAGCGGACGCCCGCCTCGAGCCCGGCCACCACGTTCGCGACCGCCGTGCCACGAGTGTCGTGGAAGTGGAGCGCCACGCGCTCGACCGGCAGCCCGGAGTCCCGCACGCGGGCGAGCAGCTCCCGCACCCGGGCGGGCACCGCGACGCCGATGGTGTCGCCGAAGCAGACCTCGTCGACGCCGAGCTCCAGCAACGCGGCCGCGACGCGCACCGCACGGTCGGGCTCCACTCGCCCCGTGTACGGGCACCCGAACGCGGTGGACACGTACCCTCGCCGCCACCAGCCGAGCCGGGCGGCGCGATCCAGCACCGGCCCGAACGTCCGGAGAGAGGTCTCCACGGTCATGCCGATGTTGTGCTCGGCGAATGCGTCGGTGGCGGCCGTGAACACGGCGATCGCCCTGGCCCCGGCGGTCTCGGCGCGCCCGAGCCCGCGGAGGTTCGGCACCAGGACGGGATACCGCACGCCTGGCTCGCGGGGCAGTGCCGGGAGCAGCTCGTCGGCGTCCGCCAGCTGCGGCACGGCCCTCGGCGACACGAAGCTGGTCGCCTCGATCTCCCGCAAACCCGCGGCCAGCAGCAGCTCGACGAAGCGGCGCTTGTCCGCGGTCGCCACGGGCCGCGCCTCGTTCTGCAGCCCGTCTCGCGGCCCGACCTCGTAGATCCGCACGCGATCCCCCGCCCCGGCCACGGTCATGCCTCGGTGCCAGCCGGCGCGGCGGGGTCGGGCGGGCTTCCGTCGGGCGGGCTCCCGTCGGGCCGGCCGATCACCGCCAGCAGCTGACCTGCGACCACCTGCTCGCCCGCGCGGACCAGGAGCTCCCGCACCGGTCCCGGACGCGGTGCGGCGACCACGTGCTCCATCTTCATCGCCTCCAGTGTCGCGATGGGCGCCCCCGCGCTGACCACGGCCGCCTCGACGACGTGGACGGCGAGCACGCGCCCCGGCATCGGGGCCGTGATCCGCGAGTCGCCCCCCAGGCCGTGGTGCGTGGCGTCGCGCGCGGCCCGGTCGACGTCCGGCGCGGGCGCGATCCGGAACGGGACGCTGCGACCTTCGATGTCCAGGTGGACCGTCCCGCCACTCACGGCGACCGCGCCCGTGATCTCGGAGGTGCCCGCCGGCGCCGGGCTCGGTGACACCAGGCGCTCGTCGCCGTCGCATCGCAGTCGCACCACGGCGGGGGCGTTGGGCCGCCAGCCACCGCGCCAGGGATCGCCGGGGCGCGCGTGCCGGTCGGCGTCCAGCAGCAGCCGGGCCGCGAGCCGCCACGCCGCCTCCGGCACGGCCGGCGGTCCCCACCCTTCGGGCGGCGGCCAGTTCGACTCGATCGTGTCGGTGCGCATGCGCCCTTCGCGCACCGCGGATGACCGCACGAGCCAGCGCAGGAAACGCAGGTTCGTGGTGAGCCCCAGCACCACGGTCGCGTCGAGGGCCGCGGTCAGCCGGTCGAGCGCCTCCTCCCGTCCACGACCCCACGCCGCGATCTTGGCGAGCATCGGATCGAACCGGCCGCCCACCTCGTCGCCCGCGGCGATACCGGGCTCCAAGCGCACGCCCGGTCCCGCCGGCCACCGCACCGCCTCGACGCGCCCCGTCGCCGGCAAAAAACCCAGCGCCGGGTCCTCGGCGTACAGGCGCGCCTCGACCGCGTGGCCGTGGAACCGTACGTCCCCCTGCCCGAAGCCGAGGAGCTCTCCGGCCGCGATCCGGATCTGGTCGCCGACCAGGTCGCGGCCCGTCACGAGCTCCGTCACCGGGTGCTCCACCTGGAGGCGCGTGTTCATCTCGAGGAACCACCAGGCGCCGGCCTCGTCCACCAGGAACTCGCAGGTGCCGGCGGAGACGTAGCCGACCGACGACGCGAGCCGCAGCGCGGCCCCTCCGAGCGCCTCGCGCAGGTCCGGTCCGACGCCGGGCCCCGGCGCCTCCTCGAGCACCTTCTGGAAGCGACGCTGCACGGAGCAGTCACGGTCGCCCAGGTGGACGCCGTGGCCGGCACCGTCGAACAGCACCTGGATCTCCACGTGACGCGCCGGTGCGACATTCCGTTCCAGGAGCAGCCGCTCGTCCGCGAAGGCGGCCCCGGCCTCGCGTCGTGCGCTGGACAGGGCGTGATCCAGCTCGCCCGCCGCGTGGACCACCCGCATCCCTTTGCCGCCCCCGCCGCCGGCCGGCTTGACGAGGAGCGGGTATCCCACGCGGGCCGCCTCGGCGCGCAGCGTCCTGTCCGACTGGTCCTCGCCGTCGTACCCGGGAAGCACGGGGATGCCGAGTGCGGCCGCGCGGTGGCGCGCCACTGCCTTGTCGCCCAATCCCTCGATGGCGCCGGGCGGTGGCCCCACCCAGCGCAGGCCGGCGTCCAGCACGGCGGCAGCGAACGCGGCGCTCTCCGCGAGGAACCCGTACCCGGGGTGGAGGGCATCCGCGCCGGACCGGAGCGCGGTGGCCACGACGGCCGCGCCGTCCAGCAGATCGAGGTCGGGATCCACGTCGCGATGCGGGACTACGCACGCGATCCCCATGCGCTCGCAGGTCCGCTCGATGCGCGCCGCGATCTCCCCGCGGTTCGCGACGAACAGGACCCGGACCGGGCCGGACGTTGCCCAGGCGGTTGTCACGCGAGCATGGTAGCCGCGGGCGATCGGTGCCGGGAGCCCCGGCTCTCCGTGCGACAGCGGCGCACGGAGAGGATCGTCGCGGCACCCCACCGCCAGGGACGCGCAGTGCGGGTTACATCCGGAACACTCCGAACCTCGTCTCCGGGATCGGTGCGTGGAGTGCCGCCTCGATCCCCAGCGCCAGCACGCGGCGCGTGTCGAGCGGATCGATCACGCCGTCATCCCAGAGGCGGGCGGTCGCGTACCACGGCGAACCCTCGCGCTCGTAGCGCTCGAGGGTCGGCGCCTCGAAGGCGGCGCGTTCCTCCTCCGATGCCCACCGCCCCCCCGGCAGGGACGCCTCCCGCACGGTCGACAGCACCCGCGCGGCCTGCGGCCCGCCCATCACGCTGATGCGGCTGTTCGGCCAGGACCAGAGGAAGCGCGGCTGGTACGCGCGCCCCGCCATGGCGTAGTTGCCGGCGCCGAAGCTGCCCCCCACGAGCACGGTGAACTTGGGCACCTCGGCGCACGCGACGGCGGTCACCAGCTTGGCGCCGTGCTTGGCTATTCCCCCGGCCTCGTACTCGCGGCCGACCATGAACCCGGCGATGTTCTGCAGGAACACGAGCGGCACGCGCCGCTGCACGGCCAGCTCGATGAAGTGGGCGCCCTTCAGCGCGGATTCGCTGAACAGGATGCCGTCGTTGGCGAGGACCGCGACCGGGTAGCCCTCGAGATGGGCAAAGCCGCACACCAGCGTCTCGCCGTAGAGCGGCTTGAACTCGTGGAAGCGGCTGCCGTCGACCAGGCGCGCGATTACCTCGCGGGCGTCGAGCCGGCCCCGCCGCAGGTCCGCCGGGATCACGTCGTACAGGCCCGCGATGCCGTCGCCTCCTCCTGCGGGCACCAGCGGTTGCTCGGGCGCGAGGCGTTCCCAGGGCGGCTCGGGCGCGCGGCGCGAGAGATGGCGCACGATCGAGCGGCCCAGGGCCAGCGCGTGCTCGTCGTCCAGGGCCTCGTGATCGGCCACGCCGCTGACCCGAGCGTGCACCTCCGCGCCGCCGAGCTCCTCCGCCGACACGTCCTCGCCGGTGGCCGCCTTCACCAGCGGAGGCCCGCCCAGGAAGATCGTGCCCGTCCCGCGGACGATCACGGTCTCGTCGCTCATGGCCGGCACGTACGCGCCGCCCGCGGTGCAGCTCCCCATCACCAGCGCCACCTGGGGGATACCCAGCGCGGACATGCGCGCCTGGTTGTAGAAGATGCGGCCGAAGTGGTCGCGGTCGGGGAAGACCTCGGCCTGCAGCGGCAGGTACGCGCCCCCGGAATCCACCAGGTAAAGGCACGGCAGGCGGTTCTCGAGGGCGATCTCCTGCGCGCGCAGGTGCTTGCGGACGGTGAGGGGGTAGTAGGTGCCGCCCTTCACCGTCGCGTCGTTCGCGATCACCACGCAGGTGGTGTTCTCGATCCGGCCGACGCCGGTGACGATCCCCGCGGACGGGACCGGCTCGTCGTAGACGCCGTCGGCGGCGAGTGGGCTCAACTCCAGGAATGCGGTGCCCGGGTCCAGGAGCCGGTCGATGCGTTCCCGTACCGGCAGCTTGCCCCGCGATCGATGGCGCGCGATCGACCCTTCGTCGCCGCCCGCCCCTCGCGCCGCCACGCCAGCCTGGCGGGTCCGGAGCTCGGC
>DAIDTV010000164.1 GCA_027457005.1 Chloroflexota bacterium | reverse complement strand
GTCGAAGACCTCCGGCACGAACCCCTCGTCGAGCGACCGGAGCCCCTGCACGTTCTCGCCCGGCATCGGCTCCGCGGCGATGATGCGCGCCTCCGGGTTGTGCTCGTGGAGGCGGCGACCCACGCCGGTCAGCGTGCCACCGGTCCCGAGCCCGGCGATGAACACGTCCACCTCGGGGCAGTCCGCGATGATCTCCACGGCCGTGCCCTCGTAGTGCGCCAGCGGGTTCGCGGGGTTGCCGTACTGGTACGGCATCACGAACCGCTCGTCGCGCGACACCAGGTACTTGGCCATCTCGACCGCCCCGTTCGACCCCTTGTCGCCCGGCGAGTCGATGATCTCGGCACCGAAGAGCGCGAGCAGCTGCCGCCGCTCGTTGGTCACGTTGTCCGGCATGACCACGGCGATCCGGTAGCCCTTCCGACGGGCGATCATCGCCAGCGCGATGCCCGTGTTGCCGCTGGTCGGCTCGATGATGATCGAATCGGGGCGCAGCGCGCCGCGCCGTTCCAGGTCCTCGATCAGGTACTTCGCCACGCGATCCTTCACGGACCCGGTCGGGTTCATGAACTCGAGCTTGGCGTAGAGGCGGACGTTCTCGTTCGGGCACATCCGCGGGATCTCGACCAGCGGGGTGTGCCCGATCGCGTCGACGATCGACGGGAACCGCCCGCCGTGGGGCCCGGTGCCCTCGTGCGGATGGGGCCGCAGGCGTTCGACCTCGGCCCACGACGGGATCGCGGTGGCGTCGGCGATCCGGTCGGGCGCGGACGGTGCCGAAGCCGGCCCGATGCGCCCCCGGACCGGCTCGTGGACGCGCGACGCCATGGCCCTACGCGCCCCCTGCCATCGCCGGCAGGATGACGACCGTGTCGGCCGCGGAGACCGGCGTGCCGAGCTCCTGCAGGTAGCGGATGTCCTGGTCGTTCAGGTAGATGTTGACGAACCGGTTGAGCGACCCGTCGGCACCGAGCAGCTGGTCCCCGAGCCCCGGGAACCGCTCGACCAGCCCGTGGACCACGTCGCCCACGGTCGACCCGTCGACCTCGACCTGCTTGTTGCCCTCCACCTGCGCACGCAGTACCGGGGGGATGCGGACCTTGCTCATCTGGATTGCGTTCTCCTCGATTGTCGGTTCGTGTGCGACCTGCTCGCGGATGCGGCGCCGCGGTTCAGCGGCTCGATCGCGCTTCGGCGGCCCGATCGCCGGTTCAGCTGGCTCCGCCGAGCGGGCGCGCGACCAGTGGCTGCGCCTGCGGCGCGCTCGTGCCCGCCGACGCCCCGGCTGCCTTCGTCGCACCACTCTGCGCGGCACCGTCGCCGCATGCCGGGCAGTGCGGATCGCGGCGGAGCTTCAGCTCCTGGAACGACATGTCGAGCGCGTCGTAGATGAGCAGCCGGCCCACCAGCGGCTCGCCGATGCCGAGCAGCACCTTCAGCGCCTCGGTCGCCTGCAGCAGCCCGAGCGTTCCGGGCACCACGCCCAGCACGCCCGCGACCGAGCAGCCGGGTGCCAGCTCCGGCGGCGGTGCCGTCGGATACAGGCAGCGGTAGCAGGGGCCGGCATACGGCTGGAAGACGGTGAGCTGCCCCTCGAAGCGGAACACGCTGGCGTGTACCACCGGGATGCCCGCGCGGACCGCCGCGTCGTTCAGCGTGTAGCGCGTCTCGAACGTGTCGGTGCCGTCCAGGATGACGTCGTAGCCCTCGATGATCCGGGCCACGTTGTCCTCGGCCAGCATCTCGTCGTAGGCGACCACCTCCACGCCCGGGTTGAGCGCCCGGATGGCCTCGGCGGCCGAATCCGTCTTCTTCTGCCCGACCCGGTCGGTGGTGTGGACCACCTGGCGCTGGAGGTTGCTCAGGTCGACCACGTCGAAGTCGACGATCCCGATCGTCCCGACCCCCGCCGCGGCGAGGTAGAGCATGGCCGACGAGCCGAGCCCGCCGGCGCCGATGAACAGCACGCGGGAGTCGAGCAGCTGCGCCTGCCCCTCGGCGCCAACCTCGGGGATCAACAGGTGGCGGCTGTAGCGCCGCTTCTGCTCGAGCGTCAGCACCTTCGGCTGCGTCCACGGCCGGCCTTCCGACTTCCACAGCTCGAAGCCGCCGGCCAGCGAGATCGGCTCGGCATAGCCCATCTCGCGCAGCTCGCGCGCGGCCAGGAGCGAGCGGACTCCGCCCGCGCAGTAGAGGACCAGCGGCGTGGTCCGGTCTGGGACCGCCGCCTCGATCTCCTGCTCGAGGTAACTCCGGGCGAGGTGGAGGGCGCCGGGGATGTGCCCCTGCTCCCACTCGTCCTGCTCGCGGACGTCCACCAGCCTGGCGCCCGACTGGACCAGCCGGGCGGCCTCGTCGGGCCACACTTCGCGCGCGGCGGCCCGGGCCTCGCGCATCAGCTCGTTGAATGTCTTCGGCATGGGTCGGGACTCCAGGGGACGGAGAGGTGGCCGCCGTCGCGGGCGGCGCTGGGACACGTTCTCGCGAGAAGGACGCCGGCGAGTTACGCCGGCCGTCGACACCTGCAGCGGCCCGAGCGAGCAGCCGGCGATGCCATGCGCATCACGCCGGTTCCTCCTCCGTTTCGGCCTGCCACGCCACCCGGTCCTCGAGCGCGCGCCGCAGCGTGTCCACCGACAGCAGCGCGCACTTCAGGCGCGCGGGGCTGATCTCGATCCCCAGCTCGTCGAGCACGTCCTGCCGGCCGATCTTCGCGACCTCCGCGAGCGGCAGGCCGCGGATCCGGTCGGTCAGCATCGACGCGGAGGCCTGGCTGATCGCGCAGCCGCGCCCGGTGAAGGCCACCTCGTCCACGACCCCCTGCTCGTCCACGTCGAGCATCAGGGTCAGCCGGTCGCCGCACAGGGGGTTCGACCCCTCCTGCACGACGTCGGGGTGCTCCAGCGTCCCGAAGTTGTGGGGGTGGCGGTAATGCTCGAGGATCTCGGCGCGGTACAGGTCGTCCATCAGCTGTCAGTATCGCCCATCCGTAAATATCGGTGCGTCCGCAACTAGTCTCACGAGAAGAGCGCCTGCACCTTGCGCAGGCCCGCCACCAGCCGGTCGATGTCGTCGGTCGTGCTGTACACGCCGAAGCTGGCCCGCGCGGTGGCCGCCTCGCCCAGGCGCTCGTGCAGTGGCTGCGTGCAGTGATGCCCGGCGCGGATCGCCACGGCCTCGCGGTCGAGCAGCGTCGCGACGTCGTGCGGGTGCACGCCCGGCAGGTTGAAGCTGACGACCCCTGCCCGATCGTCGCCCGCGCGTGGCCCGTGGAGCGTGACCCCGGGAACCCCGTGGGCGAGCGCGTCGAGGGCGTACGCGGTCAGCAGCCGTTCGTGCCCGCGCACCCGGTCCATGCCGAGCCCCACCAGGTACTCCACCGCCGCGCCGAGCCCGATCGCCGCTGCGATGTCCGGCGTGCCCGCCTCGAACTTCCAGGGCACGTCGTTGTAGGTGGTGGAGCGCAGGTGGACCTCGCGGATCATCTCGCCGCCGCCCATGTACGGCGGCATCGCCTCGAGCAGCTCCCGGCGGGCCCAGAGCGCCCCGCTGCCAGTGGGGCCCAGCGCCTTGTGGCCGCTGAACGCGTAGAAGTCGCAGTCGAGCTCCGCCACGCTCACAGGCATGTGGGGGACCGCCTGCGCGCCGTCGACCAGCACGAGGGCGCCGGCCCTGTGCGCGCGATCGACCATCTCGCGGACCGGGTTGATGGTCCCGATCCCGTTGGAGACGTGGGTGAACGCGACCAGCTTCGGGTGGGTGCGGAGCAGCGCGTCGTAGCTCTCCTGGACCAGGCGTCCCTCGTCGTCGATCGGGACGAACTCGAGGTCGGCGTCCTTCTCCTGGATCAGCATCTGCCACGGCACCAGGTTCGAGTGGTGCTCCAGCTCGGTGAGCACGATCGTGTCGCCGGCCCCGATGTTGCGGCGGCCCCAGGTGGCCGCGACCAGGTTGATCGCCTCGGTCGCGTTGCGCACGAAGACGATCTCGTGGCGGTCGCGCGCCCCGATGAACCGTGCCACCCGCTCGCGGGCGCCCTCGTACAGGGCGGTGGCCTCCTCACCCAGCGCGTAGATGCCGCGGTGGACGTTCGCCGTGTGGCGCGTGTTGTAGTCGTTGACCGCGTCGACCACGACGCGCGGCTTCAGGCTGGTCGCGGCGCTGTCCAGGTACGCGACCGTCCGGCCCCCGAAGTCCCGTTCGAAGATCGGGAAATCGCGTCGGATGACCAGCGGATCGAGCGGGTCGATCCGGGCGATCTCCGCCGCGTCGGGCACGTCTGGCCCGGCCTCGAGCGCGGTCCCGGACCCCGTGCGCGGCACCGCCACGTCGCAGTCGGCCACCGGATCCGGGCCGTCCGACGGCAGGTAGGCGACCATCAGTGCGCCGCCGGCTCGGGCTCCGGGGCCTCGTCGCTGACGAAGTCCTCGTAGCCCGCGGCGCGGAGGACGGGGGCGTAGCCCTCCTCCTCGAGCTGGAGCGCCAGGTCCCGGCCGCCGGACTTGAGGATCCGGCCGCGCGCGAGGACGTGGACGTAATCCGGAGTGATGTAGTTGAGCAGTCGCTGGTAATGCGTGATCAGCAGCACGCCCATCCCGGGGTTCAGCTGCGCGTTGACGCCCTCGGCCACGATCCGCAGCGCGTCGA